>NZ_DBHKXY010000018.1:0-44118 GCF_057315495.1 Eikenella sp. | reverse complement strand
ATCTGATTGCAGGACTGGTTAATGCGATGGGATGAATATTTTCGCAAGAGGTCTAATGTCTACTTGCAGTGAGACTACCTGAAAACTAAAAAAGGCTACCTGAAACTTTCAGGTAGCCTTTGTTCACAATCGGCTGCTTACTCCTGTCCGCTGCCGTGGTCTTCCGGCAGCCGCATGATCGACACGATCAAGCCGCCCCAAATCACCACCAGCGCCACCACCATCATCACAATCGCAATCGTGCTCATTGTCCGTCTCCTTCGGTTTCAACAGGGGTTTCTTGCAGCTTGTCTTCGTGTTTCCACGGCAGGCGGGAAAGCAGGAAGGCAAACACCACCACCCCGATGGCCGTGCCCCAGCCGTAGATGTTCACAAACCAAGCCGGGTAGCCGCCGTAGCCTTCAGTGAGCAGCGAGCGCGTGTCGGTGAAGAGCATGGTGCCCAGCACCAGCGGGGTAACAAAGCCCACAAACAGCAGCCAGATTTTGCCCACTTTCAGCGAAGAGATTTTATTGATGTGGCGGGAGAGTACACCCAGATGTCGGCTCAGCACCACGCACAGCACATACAGGAAGCCGGCGGCCACAATGCCATAGGTGTTCACAAATTTATCCAACACGTCCAACACCGGCAAGCCGGTAGTGGTACCGAACAACAGCACGGAAGCCGTCATCATCGGCACGCCCACCGCCAGCGTGGCGGCCACGCGGCCGGTTTTCAGTTTGTCCTGCACCGCCGCAATCACCACTTCCAGCACGGAAATCAGCGAAGTGAGTCCGGCGAACACCAGCGAGCCGAAAAACAGCAGGCCGATCAGCGCGCCGGCCGGCGCCTGGTTGATGATGGTGGGAAACGCGATAAAGGCCAGGCCGATGCCGCCGGCGGCCACATCGCCCACCTGCTGCCCGCTGGCCGTGGCAATAAAGCCCAGCGCGGCAAACACGCCGATACCGGCCAGCAATTCGAAGCTGCTGTTGGCAAACGCCACCACCATGCCGGTGCCGGTTAAGTCTGAATCACGCTTCATGTAGGAAGAATAAGTAATCATGATGCCGAAGCACACCGAGAGCGAGAAGAAAATCTGCCCATAAGCCGCCACCCACACTTCCGAGCTGGCCAGCTTGCTCCAATCCGGGGTAAACAACACGTCCAACCCCTTGGCCGCGCCCGGCAAAAACAGCGCGATCCCTACCAACAGTACAAACATCACCACCAACAGCGGCATAAAGAAAGTGGACGCGCGCGCCACGCCTTTTTGCACGCCGAAGGCCAAAACCAGCAGCGTGGCCAGCCATACCAACACCAGCGGCACGGTTACCTGTGCCACAAACTGCATCTGCGCCGACACATCCGAAGCCATCTGCAAATAGTCTTTAAAGAAGAAATCGGCAGGATTCGCGCCCCAGGCTGCATTGAGCGAATAATAGGTGTAGCTGGCCGCCCAACCTAAAATCACCGCATAGTAAAGCCCGATGAGCACGTTTACCAACACATTCCACCAGCCGATGGTTTCAAACCGGCGGTCGAGGCGTCGGAACGCCAACGGCGGCGAGCCGCGGTAGCGGTGGCCCACCGCATAATCGAGAAACAAAAGCGGGATGCCCGCCGTGAGCAGCGCCACCAAATACGGCAGGATAAACGCCCCGCCGCCGTTTTTATACGCCACATAGGGAAAGCGCCAAATATTGCCCAAACCCACTGCCGAGCCGATGGCGGCAAACATAAACGCCCGCCGGCTGGAGAAGGTTTCGCGCTTGGGATTTTGCGGATTAGACACGTTGAATACCTCTTAAAATGTGAATGGCGGCCATTTGCCAAAGCTCAGCGGCCGCCGCAACTTACATCAACAACAATTTTGCAAGCAATCGTAAAGAATCGCCCCCATTCAGTCAAGCACCGTATCGCCAAATATCGGCAATTTTATTTATTCAAACTAAAATTTAAAGCAATAAAACGCCGATTATCCAGCAAAAAATAAGGCTACCTGAAAACCAAATGCCACGCATCGGCAGGAATATAGCTTTAATCGACCAAGCAGGTTTTTACTTCGCAGCAACCCGCCACATGCATTTTCAGGTAGCCTCAAGCCGTGCTTTTCTTCAGCGAACCCAAATAAATCGCCGCCAAAGTCAGCGTCGCACCGATCCACTGCCAGCCGTTAATCGGCTTGCTCAGCAGAAAGTAATCAATCAACAGCGCCGCCACCGGCTCGGAAAGCAGCAGCAGCCCGGTGAGCGAGAGCGACAGCAGCGGAATCGCATAAGCAATCAAACCCCAAGCAAAGCACTGCATCACCACACCATACACCAGCACCAGCCCCACATCGCGCCAGTTTGCCGGATGCAGCGCCCCACTGTCGAACAATAGCGCCGGCACCACCAATGCCAGCGCCCCGCCCGCGCTGAGCACCATCATCATCGGAAACAGCGCCACCCGCTCCACCTCATGCGTTTTGCGCACAAACACCATCGACAGCGCCAACATCGCCCCCGAAGCCGTACCGCTCACAAACCCCCACACCACCCGGCCGTTGTGCCCGAACTCCGGGCTGCCGATCAGTGCCACCCCAGCCACCGCCAACAGCAAGCTCGCCAGCTGCAGCTTGCCCAAGCGTTCGCCGTAAAAAACCACGCCGATGGCTGTCAAAAAGAAAATCTGCAAGCTGTTGAGCAGCGTGGAAATGCCCGGCCCCACCGCATGGATGCTCTCGTGCCATAACGCCAAATCGACAGCTAAAAATACCCCTGCCAACGCTGCAAAGCGCAACGCCTGGCGGCTCTGCGGCAGCTTCTGCCCGAAATGGCGCATCAACAGCCAAAACACCACCGCCGCCACTGCCAGCCGCCAAAACGCCACTGCATACGAGCCCACCTGCACAAATTTCACAATCAGGCTGCCCAGCCCGAACACCACGCAGCCCAACACCAACAGCGGCGCGGCATAAGGAATAGTTTGTTGTTTCATCTGATTTTTCCAAAGGCAAAGGCTACCTGAAAACTTAGCTTCGGTTTTCAGGTAGCCTTTATGGCAACCACCCGGCGCGACTACACAATCCGCGCTTTGAGCAAATCGTGCATATTCAGCGCGCCCAACAGCCTGCCCGCCTCATCGCACACCGGCAAGCCGTTTACGCGGTTTTGCTGCATGGTTTTCAGCGCCTCGGTAGCCAGCCGATTCGGCGTGATTGTTTTCGGATGCGCGCCCATCACAGCTTGGGCGGTGAGGCCGGAGAGGTCGCGCTGCTGCTGGAACAGGCGGCGCAAATCGCCGTCGGTAAAAATGCCTTTCAGGTAGCCTGCCTCGTCGGCCACGGCCACCATGCCCAAGCCTTTTTCGCTCATGCACACAATCAGGTCGGCAAAAGGCGTATCCGGGCGCACCACGGGCAATTCGTCACCCGTGTGCATCACATCGGCCACTTGCAGCAGCAGGCGTTTGCCCAGGCTGCCGGCAGGATGGCTCAGCGCAAAATCATCGGGCGTGAAGGAGCGGGCACGCAACAGCGCCACGGCCAGCGCGTCGCCCAAAGCCAATGCAGCGGTAGTGCTGCTGGTGGGTGCGAGGCCGAGCGGGCAGGCTTCCTGCGGTACGGCCACGGTGAGGTGGATGTCGGCATGGCGCGCCAGCGTGGATTCGGGACGGCCGGTCATACCGATTAACGTGATGTTCTTGCGCTTGAGCGCGGGCAGAATCACGGCGATTTCGTCGCTCTCGCCGGAGTTGGAAATGGCCAGCACCACGTCGCCATCCACAATCATGCCCAAATCGCCGTGCGCGGCTTCGGCCGGGTGCACGAAAAAGGCGGGCGTGCCGGTGGAGGCCAGTGTGGCGGCAATTTTGCGCCCGATATGTCCGCTCTTGCCGATGCCGCTCACCACCACGCGGCCTTCGCAGGCCAGCACGGCTTCGCAGGCGCGTGAAAAACTGCCGTCCAACGAGTCGGACAGGGCACGCAATGCATTGGCTTCTATCGCCAGCACTTCGCGGGCGTGGGCGAGATATTGTTGTTCACTCATCATTCTTCTTTCTTCATTCCGGCTTGCAGCGGCCGCCGGAATCGGGTAATTTCCAAAATTTACACATTCAGCAGAGGCTCAAAATATGGCTATTTTGCAGGAAGTCAAACAGCTCGGCCAGCAAATTTGGCTCGATAACCTTTCCCGTTCGCTCGTGCGATCCGGCACACTGGCTAAGTTGCAGCAAAGCGGCGTGAGCGGGGTTACCTCCAATCCGGCCATCTTCCGCCAAGCGCTGGCCGGCGACGCATTATACACAGCCGAAATAGCCCAATTAAAGCAGCAGCCGCTTTCTGCCAAGGCGCGCTACGAAACCTTGGCCGTGGCCGACGTACAGGCCGCCTGCGATGTATTTGCCGCACAGTTTGCCGCAGAAGGCAACAGCGGCTTGGTGAGCCTGGAGTGCGACCCCGCGCTCTCGCACGACACCGAAGGCACCATCGCCGAAGCACGCCGCCTGTGGGGTTTGATCGGCCGCCCCAACGCCATGATTAAAATCCCCGCCACCGATGCCGGCCTCGCCGCCCTGCCCGACTTAGTGGCCGACGGCATCAACATCAACCTTACCCTGCTGTTTTCCCGTGCCCAAACCGTGCGCGCCTACCAAGCCTACCAACAAGGCTTGGCGCAACGCGCCGGCCAGGCCGCGCCGCAGCTGGTGGCCAGCTTTTTCATCTCCCGCATCGACACCGCGCTCGACCCGCAGCTGCCGCCGCAGCTGCAAGGCAAAACCGCGCTGGCCCTGGCTCAGGCCGCCTATCGGGATTGGCAGCAATTCTTCAGCCAACCAAGCAGTGCCGTACCCACCGCCCGCCTGCTCTGGGCCAGCACCGGTGTGAAAAACCCTGCCTACCCCGACACCCTGTATGTGGATAATCTCATTGCCCCGCACACCGTCAACACCCTGCCCGATGCAGTGCTCCAAGCCTTCACCGACCACGGCCGCGCCGCCGATGCCCTTTCCCGCCCCGCCGTGCCCGCGCAGCCGATTCTGGACGAAGTTGCCGCCCTCGGCATCGACCTCGAAGCCTTGGCCGCCAAGCTCCAGCAAGACGGCCTCGCCCAGTTTGAGCAAGCTTTCGCCCAAATGCTCGCCCCGCTGGCCGATTAGGCGAAAGGCTACCTGAAACCGCCACTCCGTTTTTCAGGTAGCCTTCCTCCAATCATAAATACATCACACGCATGAATAACCCAATCGAAATCTACCAAAGCGCAGACGGACAAACCCAAGTTGAAGTCCGCTTCGACACCGACACCGTATGGCTGTCGCAAGCGCAGATGGCACACCTGTTTGACACCAGCACCGACAATATCGGTCTGCACCTGAGAAACATCTATGCCGAAGCCGAGCTGGAAGAAAAAGTAACTACCGAGGATTACTCGGTAGTTCGAGTCGAAGGCAAACGTCAGGTAACGCGGCAAATCAAACACTACAATCTGGATGCAGTGCTTTCCGTGGGTTACCGCGTGAAATCCAAAAATGCCACCCAGTTCCGCCGCTGGGCCACCGCCCGACTGAAAGACTACCTGCTCAAAGGCTACGCGCTTAACCAACAACGCCTGCAGCAAAACGCCGACGAGCTCGAACAAGCCTTGCAGCTGATTCAAACCACTGCCGCCTCGCCCGCCCTCACGCTGGAAGCCGGCCGAGGCTTGGTCGATATCGTCAGCCGCTACACCCACACCTTCCTCTGGCTGCAACAATACGATGAAGGCCTGCTGCAAGAGCCGGCGGGCGAAAACGGCGGCAGCCTGCCAACGCCCGAAGCTGCACGCCGCGCCCTAAGCCAACTCAAAGCCGAACTCATCGCCCGCGGCGAAGCCAGCGACCTGTTTGCCCGCGAACGCGAAGACGGCTTAGCCGCCATTCTCGGCAACCTCGCGCAAAGCGTATTCGGCGCGCCCGCTTACCCCAGCATCGAAAGCAAAGCCGCCCATCTGCTCTACTTTATCGTGAAAAACCATCCATTTGCCGACGGCAATAAGCGCAGCGGTGCCTTTCTGTTTGTTGATTTCCTGCACCAAAACCGCCGCCTGTTCCGCGCAGACGGCCGCGCTGTTATCAACGACACCGGCCTGGCCGCGCTCACCCTATTGGTGGCCGAATCCGCGCCCGCACAAAAAGACACCCTTATCCGACTCATTATGCACATGTTGCAACACCAACCCAACCCGTAACCTTACCATCATCATTATGAACAACCATCTCCTCCCCGACCCCCGCCCCTATCCCGCCCAAGAAGTGAAAAACGAACTGCTGCTGCACGCCGAAGCCGTGGCCGCCAACCGCTCCCGCGCCCAAAGCAAACTTTCCGGCGGCACCTTGCACAGCCTGATTTTCCAAATGCTGCAATCGCGCCACCTCACCTCCCTTTCCGTGGCACTGAGCATGGCGCCGAGCGATGCCGTTTACCGCGTCCTGTGGCAGGCCATGGAGCAAACCCTGCGCCCCGCCACTGCCGAAGAAACCGGCTGGCTCGCCCTGCCCGTGGTGCTCGTGGCCGGTTGCAACCAGGCCGCATCCCTGCCAACCGCTCTCGATGCTACCGCACTTAATGCCAAACTGGCTGAATTCGAGCCCATCCGACATCTGGCGCAAACCATGTGGCTGCCCATGCTGCTCACTGCCGAACAAATCAGCCGCATTAAGTTGGAACAATGGTTTGCCGCCAAACAAAGCCGTGCCGCTGCCGAACAGTTTGCCGCCGCGCAAACCGGCTCGGCAGAAATCGCGATCCCCTCTGGGCAGAGCGTGCACGTGGTGTACGCCCTGGGCTACAACGCGCCCGAAGCCCCCGGCAAACTCGGCCAGGCCGCCCTGCCCCTGATGCAGTATTGGCAGGAACGTTTCGCCCTGCCCGGCCTCACCCTGTTTGCCAACCCGCTCGACCCAGCCGCCCCGCTCGAGGCCATCCGCAACGGCAGCCACACCCGCCAGCGCATGGCGCTGGACGTATTCGCCGCCAACGCCATCCGCGCCGTGCGCCTGCAAAGCCCGCGCGTCGGCGTGGCCGTGGCCGCCCAAGAAGGCGGGCAGATTGTGTTCAGCTTCAGCGCCACCGACCACAGCTACGGCTTGGTGCCGCAAACCTTCCGCTGGCAGCTCGCGCCTACAGACTCCGTAGATACCGTAGTGCAAAACTTCCTCGATCTGATGACCGAATGCCAAGTGGAACACATCCGCCTGCTGCGCGACATCCTGCCCGAAAATGCCGCCATGCCCGACTACCCCCAAGCGCTGGAGTTAAACGGCTTCAATCCGCTGTTTAGCGAAGCGCCGCAATAAACCCACCAATTTTCAGGTAGCCTCTATTCCCCAGATAAGGCTACCTAAAAAAACTATCCGCACCATCCGCCCGTCCCGCTGTTCAACAGGCTGGCTGAAAATGCTAAAATTGCGCTTTGTCATCCCAACCAGATAAATTAAGGAAAGTAATATGGCCGGCCATAGCAAATGGGCGAATATCCAACACAAAAAAGCCCGCGTTGATGCCCAACGCGGCAAAATCTTCACCAAACTGATCAAAGAAATCACCGTAGCCGCCCGCCTCGGCGGCGGCGACCCCGCCTCCAACCCCCGCCTGCGCCTGGCCATGGACAAAGCCTGGGACGCAAACATGCCCAAAGACAACGTCCAACGCGCCATCGACAAAGGCACCGGCAACCTCGAAGGCGTGGAATACATCGAACTGCGCTACGAAGGCTACGGAATCGGCGGCGCCGCCCTGATGGTGGACTGCCTCACCGACAACAAAACCCGCACCGTAGCCGACGTGCGCCATGCCTTCAGCAAACACGGCGGCAACCTCGGCACCGACGGCTGCGTGGCCTTCAACTTCAAACACCAAGGCTACCTCCTGTTCGGCCCCGACACCGAAGAAGACGCTCTGATGGAAGCCGCCCTCGAAGCCGGCGCCGAAGACGTCGTTGCCCACGACGACGGCTCGTTCGAAGTCATCACCGCCCCCAACGACTGGGCCGGCATCAAAGCCGCACTCGAAACCGCCGGCTTCAAAGCCGAAGACGGCGACGTAACCATGCGCGCCCAAAACGAAGCCGTACTCACCGGCGAAGACGCCGCCAAAATGCAGCGCCTAATCGACGCCCTGGAAGCACTGGACGACGTGCAAGATGTATACACCTCCGCCGTGCTGGAGCTGGAGTAAATAGGCAAAGGCTACCTGAAAGCTGTCAATTCGCTTTCAGGCAGCCTCTCAAGCATACACAGTTTGGGCATAAATGCCCGACACTGCCGCACCAAACCACTGCCCGAAACGATAGTTCGACGCATTCGAAGCAGAGTTTCTGCGGAGCGAACCAATGTTCCCCCACACCGATTCGAGCAAACACCCATGACCTGGCTTCCCCTCTCCCAACTCGACGAAACCGAACACAGCTGGCGCATCCAAGGCAACACCGTCCAATTCGGCGGCACCGGCACCTACCGCAAACTGCGCGGCTGCGAACCCGCCACCTTCGAAGTATTCGCCGAACCGGACTGCCTGATTGCCCGCGACCGCAACCATGTCTACCACGGCGCCGAACTGCTTGCCGCCGTGCAACGTGACAGCTTCGCCCATCTCGGCGAGGGCTACTGGCGCGATGCCGATGCCATATATTGCGAATACGAAACTTCCCTGCGCCCGCTCCAAGGCAGCGATGCCGCCACCTTCCGCCATCTCGGCGAAGGTTACGCTGCCGACCGCACGCAAGCCTATTACGCAGGCAGCAAAATCCAATCCGCCAATCCCCTTGTACTCCGCCTACTTCAAGGCCTCTACGCCACCGACGGCGACACCGTCTTCTTTGACGGCAAACCCCTGAAAGGCAGCGACCCGCAAACCTGGCGCGAAGCAGCGGACGAGGCAGGCAAACACGGCTTTTCCCACGACGGCAAACACGTCTATTACTGCGAACGCAAACTCCCCCGTGCCGATGCCGCCACTTGGCAGCACCTACACGAAACCTTTTCCAAAGACAGCAAACGCGTCTACAAAACAAACCGCATCCTGCCCGATGCAGACCCCGCCGAATGGGATACCGCCAAAGCCGCCTCCTACGCCGCCGAAGAAGCAACCCGCCATGCCGAAAATTCCACCAAAATGAGCGAACTGCTGAAAACCCTTTGGCAAAACGAGCAAACCGACTAACCTAAAGGCTACCTGAAAAAGGCTAAAGCACTTCCCACCAAGCTAAAACTCAACCGCAGGCCAGCATCCTGCCCACCTACCTTTCAGGTAGCCTCTCTTAAAGAGCCCTCCCCATGACCCAGCCCAAGCTCCCCGCCCTCCTGCGCACCCAATGCTACATCAACGGCCAATGGCTTGATGCCGATAGCGGCCGCACCATTGCCGTATCCAACCCCGCCACCGGCGAAACCATCGGCAGCGTGCCGGATATGGGCGCGGCGGAAGCCGAACGCGCCGTGGCCGCCGCCCAGGCCGCACTGCCTGTCTGGCGTGCACTCACGGCCAAACAGCGCAGCCAAATCCTGCGCCGCTGGTTTGATCTGATGATGGAAGCGCAGGAGGAACTCGCCACCCTGCTCACGCTGGAGCAAGGCAAACCGCTGGCCGAAGCACGCGGCGAAATTGCCTACGGCGCGTCCTACATCGAATGGTATGCCGAAGAGGCCAAGCGCGTGTATGGCGACACCATCCCCGGCCCCGCGCCCGACAAGCGTATTGTGGTGTTCAAGCAGCCGGTTGGCGTATGCGCCGCGATTACGCCGTGGAACTTCCCCAACGCCATGATCACGCGCAAAGCCGCACCCGCTCTGGCCGCCGGCTGCACCTTCATCATCCGCCCCGCTTCGCAAACACCGTTTTCCGCGCTGGCCATCGCCGCCCTAGCCGAGCGCGCCGGCATTCCGGCGGGCGTGTTCAATGTGATCACCGGCTCGTCGCGCGAAATCGGCCGCGTGCTCACCGAAAGCGATACGGTGAAAAAATTCAGCTTCACCGGCTCCACCGCCGTCGGCCGCCAGCTGCAGGCGCAATGCGCCTCCACCATCAAAAAAACCTCGATGGAGCTGGGCGGCAACGCGCCGTTTATCGTGTTCGACGATGCCGACATCGATGCTGCCGTCTCCGGCGCGATTGCCTGCAAATTCCGCAATGCCGGCCAAACCTGTGTGTGTGCCAACCGCATTTATGTGCAAAGCGGCGTGTATGATGAATTTGTGCGCAAATTCGCCCAAGCAGCAGGCTACCTGAAAGTGGGCAACGGCTTAGAAAGCGGTACGGAATGCGGCCCGCTGATTGATGAAGCCGCGCTGGCCAAAGTGGAAGAACACCTGGCCGATGCGCTCGCCCACGGCGGCGAAGTAGTTACCGGCGGTACGCGGCATCCGGCAGGCGAACTCTTCTTCCAGCCCACCGTTATCCGCCACGCCCATGCCGGCATGAAAGTAGCGAGCGAAGAAACCTTCGGCCCGCTCGCCCCCGTGTTCCGTTTCGAGAGCGAAGCAGACGTGTTGCAACAGGCCAACGCCACCGAATACGGCTTAGCCGCCTATTGCTATACCCGCAGCCTCGGCACGGCCACGCGCATGATGGAAGGCTTGGAATACGGCATGGTCGGCATCAACACCGGCGTGATTTCCAACGAAGCCGCCCCATTCGGCGGCGTAAAGCAGTCGGGCATCGGCCGCGAAGGCGGCAGATACGGGCTGGACGAATATTTGGAAACCAAATATGTGATGCTGACCGTGTAAGGCTGGCAGAGGCTACCTGAACGCAGCTTACAAATTTTCAGGTAGCCTTTGCGCCAGTCCTTTATAATGTTCGCATTTGCTCGGCGGGTTAAACCAAAATTCGGCGCACTGTCACACCAATTCCGGCCGCAAGCATCATCCCAATAACGAATTAAGATTTTCAGGTAGCCCCAAAGAGGCTACCTGAAAACGGAAAGCACATAAATGAAATTTATCGACGAAGCCAAAATCGAAGTTGCTGCCGGGCGCGGCGGTAACGGCGCTGTCAGCTTCCGCCGTGAAAAATACGTTCCGCGTGGTGGCCCCGACGGCGGCGATGGCGGGCGCGGCGGCAGCGTGTTTGCCCTGGCCAGCGAAAACGTAAACACCTTAGTGGAATACCGTTTCGTAAAACGCTATCAGGCGCAGAACGGTGAAAAAGGCCACGGCTCCGACCGCTACGGTGCCGGCGCCGACGATATCGAGCTGCAAATGCCCGTAGGCACACTGATCCGCGATGCCGACACCGGCGAAATCGTGGCCGACCTCACGCAGCACGGCCAGCGAGTTTGCCTGGCACGCGGCGGCAAAGGCGGCTTGGGCAACATCCATTTCAAATCCTCGGTTAACCGTGCGCCCAAACAAGCCACGCCCGGCGAACCCGGCGAAGCGCGCCGCCTGCTGTTGGAATTGAAAGTGCTGGCCGACGTCGGCCTGTTGGGCATGCCCAATGCCGGCAAATCCACCCTGATCCGCGCCGTATCTGCCGCCCGCCCCAAAGTGGCCGACTACCCCTTCACCACATTGCACCCCAACCTGGGCGTGGTGCGCGTGGATGAAGGCCAAAGCTTTGTGATGGCCGACATCCCCGGCCTGATTGAAGGCGCAGCCGAAGGCGCCGGGCTAGGACACCGCTTTTTAAAACACCTTTCGCGTACCGGCCTCTTGCTGCACGTGGTAGACTTAGCCCCGTTCGACGAAGCCGTCAGCCCCGCCGCCGAAGCACTGGCCATCATCAACGAGCTGAAAAAATACGACGACGAACTGTTCGACAAACCGCGCTGGCTGGTGCTGAACAAGCTGGATATGCTCACGCCGGAAGAGGCTGCCGAACGCAAAGCCGAATTCCTCGAAGCCGTCGGCTGGGACTACCCCGCCCCCGGTGAGTCTGGCTTCGATTGGCAAACCCCGCGCCTATTTGAAATCAGCGCACTCGCCCATCAGGGCACGCAGGATTTGGTACGGCAAATCGGGCAGTATTTGGCCGAGAAAAAACAACTGGCTGCAGCAGAAGCTGAGACTGATACTCCCCTGGAAACACCTATTACTACTGATATGTCGATTTTCAAAGCAGAATAAGTTAATCAAACCACCTCATTTAAGGAGATATTTCTATGGACATTGGAAAACTCGTTAGCTGGCTCATCATCGGGGCTATCGCCTACGGCGGTTACAATTACCTAAGCACCGGCGATATAACTGTTACACCCCCACCGCAGCAAACTGTGCTAAAACTGGCTAATGAGGCCAACCGCAACCTGCCTAAAGGCAGTCATTTAGCCACGGGCAAATCCTGCACCCGTACCGGTGGCGGTAAAATTAAGCGTGGAATTTACACATGTGAAATCAAAGTATTCACTGGTCTCTCTTCCTACGAAGATGCCAAAAACAGCTACAACATCCTCGTTACCAAACGCGACGGCCGTTGGCAACTTACCCGTTAGTTCGTCACAATGCCAAACCATCGAGAAAGGATTTAAGATGCAAACAAGATCCGTCCTCCCCCTTATCCTCTTGCTGGCCGCCTGTGCCCCGCAAGACAATGCCGCGCCAGCCTCCACCCCAGCGGCTGCTTCCACCGTTGCTACTTCACAGCCTGCTGCTGAGCCTGCCGCATCGGCCGCTTCCACTGCTGCACAACCTGCCGCCCAATGGAGTGGTCGCTACTACGGCGTGCTGCCCTGCGCCTCTTGCGAAGGCATCGAAACCACCTTGATATTGCAAGAAGACGGCAGCTACCTACTCACCGAAACCTATAAGCAGCGCCAGCCGTTTACCGAAAAAACCGAAGGCCGCTTCACTTGGCGCAAGCCGCAAGAAGTATTCCAGCTCGACAAAGCCGGCAGCGAGCGACTCTACCAAATCGGCAACGGTCAGATTTGGGCGCTGGATGCCGACGGCAAACAAGTGGAAGGAGAACTGGCCAACCTCTACATCCTGAAGCAGACCGCAAGTCAGCTTTAACCCGAAAAGAAATCCGGCCTTGTTCCGGCCAAACAATTTCAGGTAGCCTTTATGCCTGCCAGCGCATAAAGGCTACCTGAAATTTTCACTACACCAAACCAAACATCACACGCCATGCCCCAGATCACCACCCACAGCACCCGCTTCACCCTGCAGGAAGGCGAAACCCTGCTCGAAGCTTTGGAGCGTACTGGCCACGCAATCGAATACCAATGCCGCAGCGGCTATTGCGGCTCCTGCCGAGTCAAACTCCTATCTGGCAGCGTTGCATACCGAGAATGCCCGCTGGCTCTGGTTCTGCCCAACGAAATCCTCACCTGCTGCTGCACAGTAACAGAAGACATCCATATCGACTGCCGCCAAAGCGAAAATCAGCCGGATTTATTCGAGCCAGATCTGTTCGCCGACAACAGCGGTAAATAACTCTGCCCTCGCCATTCATTATCCAAATAACAAAAGGCTACCTGAAAACTTCAACCAAGTTTTCAGGTAGCCTTTAATTTCGTATCGACAACGGCCTTCGATTTGGCCAGATACTTAATGCTTAACGCCCGGCCTGTGCCGCCAGGCATTGCTCTTGCCGCTGCAGGAAGGCTTCGCTGCCGCCGAGTTTGTCCAGCTGCTGTTGCGGCGAGAGTTTAGGCAGGCTGCGGATATCTTCCGTGCTGAGTTTTTGCACCGGCTCTTCCCACAGGCAGCGGCAGTAGGGCTCGAGTACACGATCGCTTTGGCCGGCAAGGCCGTGTTTGGCCAAATCGGCCTGCCATTGCGGCACGGCAGGCATATTTTGGATGCAGGCCTCCACGATACGGCGGCTGATGTCGTCCTTATCCGGCGCATACAGACGCGGCACGAGTGCAAAAGCGAGCACCAGCACCGCCGTTACCACCAGCCAGCCGATAAGGGTGCGGCGGCGTTTACGGCGTGCAGCTTCATCAGTTTTGATCTCAGCCATGCAGGCTTTCCATACGCAGCATCATCACAGGCTTGAACACGTGCTCCAGCTCTTCGATTTGGGCAATGGCGGCCTTGATGTGCTTTTCTTTAGCCTGATGAGTGAGAATCACGATTTCGGCGTTTTCGTGGTTGATCACACCTTTTTGCAACAGGGCTTCGATGGAGATGCCTTGTTCGGCAAGGATACGGCCGATATTGGCCACCACACCGGGTTTGTCTTGCGCCGATACGCGCAGGTAGTAGCTGCTGGTGATTTCATCGATTGGCAACACGGGCAGTTCTTCGTTGCTGCGGAAAGCCAACGGCGGCACGCGCTGCTCGCTGGCGGCGTTCATCAAGCGGGCGGTGTCGATGATATCGGCCACCACGGCGCTGGCAGTGGGAGCAGCACCGGCACCGGCGCCGTAATACAAGGTTTCGCCCACCATATTGGATTGCACCAGCACAGCGTTCATCACGCCTTCCACCTGCGCCAACAGGCGGCACTCCGGCACAAGCGTGGGGTGTACGCGCAGTTCGACGCCCTCATCGGTTTTACGGGTGATGCCCAGCAGTTTGATGCGGTAGCCCAGCTCTTCAGCGTAGCGGATGTCTTGGCTTTCCAGCTTGCTGATGCCTTCCAGGTAGCAGTGTTGGAAATTAATCGGCGTGCCGAACGCAAGCGCGGACATAATGCTCAGTTTGTGCGCCGCATCGTGGCCTTCGATATCGAAAGTCGGATCGGCTTCGGCATAGCCCAGCTCCTGTGCCTGCTTGAGCACGTCGGCAAACGGGCTGCCGTGGGAGCGCATATTGCTCAGGATGAAGTTGCTGGTGCCGTTGATGATGCCGGCCACCGATTTGATGCGGTTAGCAGCCAGACCTTCGCGCAGGGCTTTGATGATCGGGATACCGCCAGCCACCGCCGCTTCAAACATCACCATCACATTTTTTTCCGCCGCCAGCGCGAAAATTTCGTTGCCGTATTCGGCCAAGAGTTTTTTGTTGGCGGTTACCACGTGTTTGCCGTTTTCAATGGCGCACAACACCACTTCGCGTGCCGTATCCGTACCGCCGATCAGCTCCACCACGATATCCACATCCGCGCTGCGGGCTACCTGAAACACATCGTCCGACACCACCGTGTCACTCGGGCACAGTTTGCGGATGCGGTCGGTATTGTGGCTGGCGGCCATACTGATGCGCACTTCGCGCCCCAAGCGGCGCGTGATTTCCTGCGCGTTTTCCGACAACAATTTGGCCGTACCGCCACCGACGGTACCCATCCCCAAGATGCCAATTCTAATTGGTTGCATGCTGACTCCTTGTTATGATTACGGCTGCGCCAAGCGCCAATTTGCCGTTTTGCTCTAAATATGCCGGCCTGCCATGCGGGCGACCAAGCTGATAAACAATAAAATCCGAAAGCGGACAGAAAGCCGCTATCTTAGCTGAAAACCCCGCTTTTTACACCTTTTAATAGAAACACTTACACATTTAGCCACACCGCCTCGAAGCCAAGCGTTTCAATCTCCTTGCAGCCTATGCTTTCAGGTAGCCTACAACCCATTCAAACACAAACAAATTATGCTGATTCAAGAACACCGGCCCACCTCCGCCTGCCACATCGATCACTATCAGGCCGGCCAAATCGAAATTGACGGCCACACCTACTGCCAAGCCGTATTACTCGACGGCAGCGGCAGCGTGCAAACCGTCAACCTTCCCTCCGCAGCCGAACTGCAAGCTGCAGACCTAGCCCGCGCCGCTGCAAGCCGGCCCGAAGTAATCCTCATCGGTACCGGCGAACGGCAACAGTTTTTACACCCACGCATTGCTGCCGCGGCAAGCGGCGTCGGCGTGGAATGCATGCCCACCGCCGCCGCCGTGCGCACCTACCTGTTGCTGCAAAACGAAGGCCGTCGCGTATGGGCATGGTTGTGGCTGTAATGCGGCAGGCAAGATTGCGCAGAATTTTCAGGTAGCCGCTGCAACAGGCTACTTGAAAATGTGGATTTAAATAAAGAATGAGACAAGGCGGCAAGCCGCAGGCAGTACACGCGTTACGGCCAGGCAAGCCAACGCCGTAGCATTCTTTATGCTAACCCACTATAAAAAGGCTACCTGAAAACACATCGCCGTTTTCAGGTAGCCTGTTTGCCGTGCGCTTTCCTATTGTGGGTCTAAGCCTTGCAAGATACGCTGTGCTTCGGCCGCGCTGAGGTTGTAGCGGTAGTAGCGGCGGTAGAAATCTTGGGTTTTGGCTGTCATGTCCACATCGCTAAACCGTTGCGGATGCAGCAGCTTGGCTGCCCACAATACTTGCAGGGCAGCTTCGGTACTGTAGCGGTCCCAGCCGAATGTGCCGATCGGGTTGGCGTGCAAGCGGTTGTTCTGTACGGCTTTTATGTTTTGCCAGGCCGGGTCTTGTTTGATGCGGGCGATGGCCTGCGCGGTGTTGCGCCCACCCACGATGATCACATCGGGATTAGCCTGAACAATGGCTTCCATCGACACTTCGCTCAAGTTGGCCTGTTCGGGCAATGCGGAGCGACCGCCTGCAATGCGTATCCATTCGCCGATTATCGAACGACCGCCGTCAATGCGGCGCAGGTTGGCGCCGCCGGTGAGGTGCAACACGGTAGGTTTCTGCGCGTCGCTCAGATTGGCCAGCCGGCTGCGTACGAAACGCAGGTTGCCGTCTAATTCGGCGTTGTATTGGCGGGCGATTTGCGGGGCGTTGCCGCCAATTACGTCGGCAGTGATGCGTACGGTTTGCTTGAGGCCGTTAAAGTCTTGGAAGCGCACCAGCACGGGCTTCATCCCGGCGCGCCGCACCTGCTGCTGCATGGCGGGCTGGGAAAGCAGCACCACATCAGGGCGCACGCCGAGCAGCGCTTCGCTCTGCACGGTTTGGCCGTTGCTCAAGGCAGGCACGTTTTTAATACGCGGATACACTTTGGCAAACCACGGCAGGTTGCGGACGGCTTCGGTGGTGGCCACCAGTTTGTCGGCACCGCCGAGCATCAGTACCACTTGGTTGTTGGCCGGCCACAGGTCGGCAATGCGGTTTACCTGTTGCGGCAGTTCTACACTTTGGTTGTTAATGTCGCGCACGGTACGGGCGTGCACGGGCTGGAAGGCGAGCAGTAGGCCGGCAAACAGGGCAGCGCTGAGTTTGCTTGGTGTTGAAAACATGGTTTTTCCTTTTTGCTTGAGAGCTTGGGGTGGAATTGAAGGCTACCTGAAAGCATTAGCTTCAACGGGGTTAAAACAAGTTTCCCGGTTTCAGGTAGCCTGAAATTTGGCCGTTCACAATTGCGCCACGGCACACACGCGGCGCGGCCAATCGGGCACGTCGAGCAGGCGCAGGCCGACGCCGTAGAGCTGCTCCAGCCTTTCGTTACTCAAAATATCGGCGGTGTTGCCGGCCTGTAGCGTGCCGTCGCGGCCCAGGATGGCGGTTTGACTCTGCGGTAGGCGGCCGTGCAGGAGCAGCGGATGTTCGGGATTGTGCGTGGTCATGATGATGGTGTAGCCGCGTTCGGACAAATCCGCCACCAGCCGCAGGGTTTGCACGGCGTTGCCGTAATCGAGCGCAGAAGTGGGCTCGTCAAATAAAATCAATTCAGGCTGCTGTACCAGCACTTTGGCGATATTGGCCAGCTGCTTCTCACCGCCGCTGGTTTCCATATATATATGCCCGGCCAGGTGGGCGATATTCAGCGTTTCCAAAGCCTGCATGGCGGCAGCGTAGTCTTCATCTTTCGGCTTGGCAGCCAAACTCAAATGAGCGGCGCGCCCCAGCACCACATAATCCAACACGCTGTAGCGGTAGGTTTGCGGCGCGGCCTGCGACACATAGCCCACCAGCCGCGCAATCTGGCGCGGCCGCATGGCCTGCACGTTTTGCCCGTTCAGCAGAACGCGCCCCTGCTGCGGAGCAAGTAGGCCGGCGATGCAGTTGAGCAGGGTGGATTTGCCCGCGCCGTTGCGGCCGAGCAGCGTGAGCAGTGTGCCGCATCCGATGTGCAGGTTCACGCCGTTGAGCACGGGGCGGCCGCGGTAGGCGTAATGCAGGTTTTCGATATTCAGCATGCTGTATTTCTAACGAAACGCGGTAAACGTAATACCTTTAACTCATTTGGTGATGGATGAGTAGTTGCGAGTGACCGGTAAGATTTCAGGTAGCCTTCACCGCTTGTATCTTGTTCACCTTTGCGCCTCATGCCGGCGCGGGGCACTTCCTTTTCTTTGCTTCGCCAAAGAAAAGGAAGCAAAAGAAAAGCGACTGCGGGCACAGGTTTGGCTTCGCCAAACTTCCCTCATTCAGCGCGATTTTTCGGGCGGGCTCGCAACTTGCGGCTACGCCGCTTCGAACATGCAAGCCCTTGTTTCCCGAAAAACCGCGCTCCGTTTGGCTGCGCCAGCAGGAAAGCGCACAGTCGCAACCGTTCACACCTTAGCCTACCGGATGAGGCTACCTGAAAACTAATCTGCCACTTTCTGCCGCACCAGCACCCAAGCGAAAAACGGTGCGCCAATAAAGCCGGTGATGATGCCCAGCGGGATTTCCTGCTCATACAGATTGCGCGCCAGCGTGTCGGTGCACAGCAGAAACAGCGCGCCGGCCAAGATGGAGAGCGGCAGCGTGCGCAGGTTGTTGTCGCCAGCCGCCAGCCGCGCCAAGTGCGGCACCACCAAGCCCAGCCAGCCGATGGTGCCGCTCAGGCACACCGCCGAGGCAGTCAGCAGCGTGGCGCACACCACCATAATCGTACGTTCACGCCGGATTTCCGCCCCCACTAGCCGCGCTTCCCTATCGCCCAGCGACAACACATTGATGCGCCAACGCATCGCCATCAGTACCCCGGCGGCCAGCAGCATTACCGGCACCAGCGCCACCAGATTGCCGTATTCCGATTTTGCCAGGCTGCCCATCTGCCAATACACGATTTCCGCCAGCTCGGTTTCCGGATCGGCCAGATATTTCATCAACCCCAGCGTGGCCGACATAAAGCCCGACACCACAATCCCCGCCAGCACCAAAATCACTGCCGAATCGCGCCCTATCAGCCGAGGTAGCGCTAAAGTCATCACCACAGCCAACAGTCCGCCGGCAAAGGCCGCTGCTTGCGTGCCCCAAATGCTCCAGCCGAGCAGAATCGACAACGCCGCGCCTACGCAAGCACCAGAAGACACGCCAAGCAAATCGGGCGACACCAGCGGGTTGCGGAAAATCCCCTGATAAACTGCGCCCGAAGCCGCCAGCGCCGCGCCCACCAGCATCGCGGCCAAAATACGCGGCAGGCGCAAATTCAACACAATATTGGCCTGCACCTCGTCGGCCTGAATCTGCGGCAGGCTTGCTGCAAAGGGCAAATGCCACTCAGATGCCAGCTGCACCGCGCCCTGCATCAGGCTGCGCCACACCCCGCCCGGTGGCATGGGATAGCGCCCCCACGACAGGGAAAACAACACCGCCAGCAGCAACAGGCAGGCAAGAGTGGCCATCAGCAGCAGATAGCCGGCAGAACGTTTGGGCGGCAGCACAGACATAAGGCATCGGAAACAGGCAGGGAAAACTGCCGCATTCTATCTGCAAGGCAAACCTCGTTTTATCGTACGAAAGGAGTATGCCCCGCCTTCCCCTTCCGGCGGATGCGGCGTGCGAATGCCAGCATGGCTGCAGGCCGCCAATTTCCGCTCCGCCACCCAGCCTGCCGCATAGCCGATAGGACTAGTCCTTCCGCCTGATGGTTTGCACCGCGCCAAAAACCGATTATCCGCCCCCGCAAAACTCGGCAACCATGCCGCGCCTGCCGAAACAATATTTTCAGGTAGCCTCTGATGCACAGCAAGCTACCTGAAAACTATCTCTCTACTTACTTTTGAACAAACCGCTCACAAGGACTCACGCCAAATGCAAGCCAAGTTGTTCCGCCTCACCGTGCTCAACGCACTCCTTCTCTCTGGTTTCGCCACTGCCGAAACCGCACCTGCTGCCAGCGAACCTATTGCCGACAGTGCCGAGCTGGAAACCATCTACATCACTGCCGAAGCCCAAGTTAAACAACAGCTTGGTTCCTCGCTAATCACCAAACAAGACCTGCAGCGTATGCCGGTGAGCAACGACATTTCCGAAATCGTCAGCAAAATGCCCGGCGTTACTCTCAGCACCAACTCGCCCGGCGGCACACGCGGCAACAAACGCCAAATCGACATCCGCGCCATGGGCCCGGAAAACACACTGATTCTGATCGACGGCAAACCCGTGCGCTCGCGCAATGCCGAACGCTACGGCCGCGGCGGCGTGCGCAACACGCGCGGTGACTCCAACTGGGTACCGCCCGAAATGATTGAAAAAATCGAAGTGTTGCGCGGCCCTGCCGCTGCCCGCTACGGCTCCGGCGCGATGGGCGGCGTGGTAAACATCCGCACCAAATCCATCACCCGCGAATTCCACGGCAGCGTAGGCACCTATATCGAACAGCCGCAGAGCGGTACCTGCCAAGGCGCTACCCGCCGTGCCAACTTCATCGTATCCGGCCCCATCGTGCAAGACACCCTCGGCTTCCGCCTCTACGGCAGCCTCAACAAAACCAGCCCCGATAATTTCGACATCAACAACAGCGTAAACACCGGCACGGCTCTGAGCGCCGGCCGCGAAGGCGTGCGCAACCGCGACATCGCCGGCCGCCTGCAATGGGACATCAGCCCCACCCAACGCCTTACCTTCGATGCCTCCTACAGCCGCCAAGGCAATATCTACAACGGCGACACTCAAAGCAGCAACGTACTCGTTCCAGCCGTGCGCAACGTTGCCTTCCCGCTTATCGGCACAGAAACCGCCCGCCTCTACCGCCAAAGCTACACCCTCACCCACCGAGGCAACTGGGAATGGGGCGACTTGGAAAGCTACATCAGCTTCGACAAAACCGTAAACAGCCGCCTGCCCGAAGGCCTGCTCGGCAGCACCGAGGGTGCCTACAACAGTACCACCGGCTTTTCCGACAGCATTTTGAAAAACTACCGCTTCGGCAGCCGTGCCGATTTGCCTTTGGGGCGCCATACCCTCACCGTGGGCGTGGAAGGCGGCCGTTCCGTACTCGACGATTCCGCGTCCATGAAGCAAACCATGCAAACCTACGGCAATATCCCGTGGCTTGCCAGCACCGGCCGCAGCGGCAAAGGCAGTCAGAATGATTTTGCCATCTATGTGGAAGACAATATTTCCCTCAACCAAGGCCGCACCTTCCTGACCCCTGGCCTGCGCTGGGACTACAACACCGCCTTCGGCTCCACCTTCTCCCCCTCGTTCAACTTCTCCCACGCCCTGAACGACAACTGGCGGATCAAAGGCGGCATCGCCCGCGCCTTCAAAGCGCCCAACTTATACCAAACCCAGCCCAACTACATGCTGACCAATGCCAGCCACGGCTGCCCCATCGACGAACACAACCGCTGGGACAACCCCAACGCACAAAATAACAGTGCCACCGGAGGCACCGGCGCAGGCAACGATCAGCGCCCCACCGACCCCTATCTCAACAACCGTCCAGGCGGCTTCGACTGGGGTCGTGCCTGCTACTTTGTCGGCAATAAAGACATCAAACCCGAAACCAGCATCAATAAAGAAATCGGTTTCGAGTTCAACAAAGACGGCTACCTCGCCTCGCTGGCCTATTTCCACAACGACTACCGCAACCGCATCGTCGACAACGGCGAATTCGTAACCACCATTGATGCCCCGCCCGGCGGCTACAACCGCGACGTGCGCCGCAGCAACAACCGCGCCGGCACCAACATCTGGCGCAACTACACCGCCACCAACGTGTACCAATGGGGCAACCGCGGCAAAGCCGTACTCGCCGGCTTCGAAGGCAACGTAACCCTGCCGCTGATTCGTGACAAACTGAACTTCAGCACCAACTTCACTTATTTTCAGCGTAACGAAGAGAAGTTCTACGGTAATCCCGTATCGATTGTGCCCAAATACACCATCAACAGCACACTCAATTGGCAAATCACTCCCGAATGGGACTTAAACGCCACCTACACCCATTACGGCCGCCAAAAAACCGGCTCTCGGCCCACCCGCTTCATCGACGTGTACTATGAAGACGGCGGCAGCAAGCTGAAAGAGCATGAACTGGGCAGCTACGGCGTGTTCGGGCTCAACGTCGGCTACAACTGGAAAGACACCGTCAGCCTGCGTGCCGGCGTGAACAACCTGTTCGACAAAACCATCCTGCGTACCGCCGGCACCGCCCGCACCTATAACGAACGCCGCCGCAGCTTCTTCTTTAACGCCCGCTATTCGTTTTAAAGGCGGATAGCCAAACCCGCGGTCTAACATAAGAAAGGCTACCTGAAACCTGGCAGCAGCTCTGCTGCACCACGTTTTCAGGTAGCCTTTTCTAGCACTGCTCTCTCGCTATAAATTGATACAAAACAACCTATCCAGCCCAAACATCCCCATCCTCCGCCAACTCCCGCATCCACCCGTTTGCCACAAACGACACTGCCCGATTACCCGCCACGATAAAGTGATCCAACAACCGCACATCCAGCAGCGCCAATGCCTGTTGCAGGCGACGGGTGAAGGCTAAATCTGCTGGCGAAGGCTCGGTCGAGCCGCCAGGGTGATTGTGCGCGATAATCAGCGAAGCGGCATGATGGCTCAGGGCAAGCTTTGCCACCTCGCGGATATACACCGTGTTTTCCGCCACCGTGCCGCGCGACAGCTCCTGAAATGCAATCAGCTTATGGCTGCTACTCAACAGCATCGCCACACTCACTTCCACCGGCTCGTGCCCCAGTTGCAGTACCAGATAATCGGCCACCGCATCGGGTGAATTGAAAGCCGGTGTATCGCGCATTTCCTCGGCCAGCAAACGCCGTCCAATTTCTCGCACAACGGCAAACTGGCAATAAGCCGCCTCGCCCATGCCCTTGTGCATCGTCAGTTCGGCGGCAGGTGCGGAAAACAGTCGGTTGAGTGAGCCAAATTCCTGTAACAGATAGCGTGCCAAATCCACCGCACTCATCCCCTGCGTACCTACCCGCAACAGGATGGCCAACAGTTCCGCATCGCTTAATGCTCCCGCACCACGATGCAACAGTTTCTCGCGCGGCCGCTCGTTTTCTGGCCAATGTTTGATGCCCATCTTAATTTCCCTTTATGCGTATCGCGTTAACTACCGGATTATACAAGAGCAACGAAATTCCAACGTTTATAAACAATCCATCCAAAGCAAGCCTATCGCGCATTCGGTTTGACCTGCCTCATAAAAAGAACTTTACTCATCAATAGCTTGCATAAAAAGGTTGGAAAAAGCTGCACCAAACGGCTACAATTCGCCACCTTTTTTCAGTTTTCAGCCGCCCGGCACGGGAAATATCCCGCAAAAAGGAGGCTACCTGAAAAAGTTTGAACAAAAATAATCGGAGTAAAATAAACTATGGCAACTAAAGGACAAATGTTACAAGATCCTTTTCTAAACGCACTGCGCAAAGAACATGTGCCGGTATCCATTTATTTGGTGAACGGCATCAAACTGCAAGGACAGGTAGAGTCGTTTGACCAATATGTGGTGTTGCTGCGCAACACCTCGGTAACGCAAATGGTGTACAAACACGCGATTTCCACCATTGTTCCGGCACGCGCCGTGAGCCTGCAGCCGCCCGCCGAGCAGAAACCTGCCGCCGACGCCGAGCAATAAACAGGCATCCCCAGCGCACTGGCTGTTGCTTACAGGCAGTGCGTTTTGCTTATTCATACGCCGCCCGCATCCATTGCCTGTGCGGGCGGTTTGAAAGAATCCAACCATGTCCCAAACCATTGCACTCATCGGCGCTATGCCGCCGGAAATCGAGCTGCTCAAAGAAAATCTACAAAATCTGCGCAATGCGCATGTGGCCGATTTCGAAATTTATCGCGGCGAATACGCCGGTAAAAACGTCGTATTGGCCTTAAGCGGCATTGGCAAAGTGAATGCTGCGCTCAGCACCGCCTTGGTGCTGCAACGCCATCAACCCGATTTCGTCATCAACACCGGCAGCGCCGGCGGCTTGGGCGGCGAACTGAAAGTGGGTGACGTAGTAATCGGCACGCAAACTGCGCATCATGATGTGGACGTTACTGCTTTCGGCTACGCCGTCGGTCATGTACCGCATATGCCCGCGCGCTTTGAATCCGACCCCACCCTGTGCGCCGCTGCGGAAAAAGCCGCCACCGCATTCGAACACGCCGCCGTACACCGTGGGCTGATTGTGAGCGGCGACCAATTCGTACACAGCAACGAATCCGTGGCTGAAGTGCGCCGCCATTTTATCGATGTGCAGGCAGTAGAAATGGAAGCTGCCGCCATCGCTCAGAGCTGCCACCGCTTCGGCGTGCCGTTTGTGGTTATTCGCGCTATTTCCGACCTCGCCGACGAAGAAGCCGACATCAGCTTCGAAACCTTTTTAAAGACTGCTTCCGTGCATTCCGCCAAAATGGTGCTGCAGCTGATTGCTGCGCTTTAAGGCTACCTGAAAATAGAACCAGCCTGAAGACAAACGGCCTTACACTGCAATACAATCAAAGCCGAACTAGCATACAGCCTGCTATCTGAAGGCTACCTGAAAGCCCAAAGGCTACCTGAAAAATGAATCTGCCGCTTTACAGCCAGCCCGCTTTGATTGCCGTTGGCGCCGCTCTCGGCGCCTTGTTGCGCTGGCAGCTGGGTTTGCGTTTCAATCCGCTGTTTGCCCAATTCGCCTTTGGCACCTGGTTGGCCAACCTGCTCGGTTGCCTGCTGGCCGGCACGGTATTGGGCTTACTGTTGGCCGGCAAGCAGCTTACCCAGCCACTGCAAAATGCACTGATAGTGGGCTTTCTCGGCAGCCTCACCACCTTTTCCGCGCTTTCCAGCGAGGTGTCCGTACGCCTGCTGCACAAAGACTGGCTACATGCCGGCCTGATTCTTGCGCTACACACCGTGTGCGGCATCGCCGCCACCCTGCTGGTCGCTGCTGCCGTGCAGCGCTTAACCCGAAGCTAAATTACAGATTTTTATTGTTTATCTACCAAAACTGAAAACATCATGAACTTATCTCATCTCCTTAACCGCGAAGCCGAACAAGCCTTTGCCGCTGCCGGTATCGAAGGCGCACCGGTAGTATTGCAACCGGCCAAAAACCCCGAATTCGGCGATTTCCAAATTAACGGCGTGATGGGCGCGGCCAAGCAGCGCAAACAAAACCCGCGCGAGCTGGCACAGAAAGTGGCCGAAGCCCTGGCCGGCAACGGGCTGATTGCCTCCGCCGAAGTGGCCGGCCCCGGCTTCATCAACCTGCGCCTGAACCCGCAGTTTTTGGCCAAGCAAGTGCACGCCGCCCTGCAAAGCGGCCGCCTCGGCGTGGCGCAGGCCGCCGCACCGCAGACCATCGTTATCGACTACTCCTCGCCCAACCTGGCTAAAGAAATGCACGTCGGCCACCTGCGCTCCAGCATCATCGGCGACAGCCTCAACCGCGTCCATTCCTTCCTCGGCCACCGTGTGATTGCGCAAAACCACGTGGGCGACTGGGGCACCCAATTCGGCATGTTAGTGGCCTATTTGGTAGAACAGCAGGCGCAGAACGAACATTTCGAACTGGCCGACTTGGAACAGTTCTACCGTAACGCCAAAGTGCGTTTCGATGAAGACCCGGCCTTTGCCGACACCGCGCGCGAATACGTGGTGAAACTGCAAAGCGGCGACGAAGCCGTGCTCGCCCTGTGGCGGCAGTTTGTGGCCATGTCGCTCAAACACGCGCAAAACGTATATAACCGGCTCGGCGTGCTGCTCAAACCGGAAGATGTGCGCGGCGAATCCTCCTACAATGCCGACTTGCAGCCCGTAGTAGACGAACTTTTGGCCAGCGGTTTAGCCGTAGACGACGGCGGTACCAAAGTAGTCTTCCTCGATGAATTCAAAAACAAAGAAGGCGATCCCGCCGCCTTCATCATCCAGAAACAAGGCGGCGGCTTCCTCTACGCCACCACCGATTTGGCCTGCATCCGCTACCGTGTGCGCGAGCTCAAAGCCAACCACATCATCTATGTAGTGGACACCCGCCAAAGCCTGCATTTCGGCCAACTCTTTGCCGCCTCTCGTAAAGCCGGCTGGCTACCTGAAAACGTAAAAGCCGAATTCATCGGCTTCGGCACCATGATGGGCAAAGACGGCAAACCCTTCAAAACCCGCAGTGGCGACACCGTGAAGCTGGTCGAACTGCTCGATGAAGCCGTAGAGCGCGCCACCGCCTTGGTGAAAGAGAAAAATCCCGAGCTAGACAACACCACCGCCGCCCAAATCGGCCGCAGCGTCGGCATCGGTGCCGTGAAATATGCCGATTTGAGCAAAAACCGCACCAGCGACTATATCTTCGATTGGGACAACATGCTCTCCTTTGAAGGCAACACCGCGCCCTATCTGCAATACGCCTACACCCGTGTGCAGAGCGTGCTGAAAAAAGCCGGCGAATGGAGCCGGACCGAACAGCCCGTGCTCACCGAGCCCCTGGAATGCCAGCTCGCCGCCGAACTTTTGAAGTTTGAAGACGTACTGCAAACCGTGGCCGACAGTTCCTACCCGCACTACCTCGCCGCCTACCTCTACCAAGTGGCCAGCCTGTTCTCCCGCTTCTACGAAGCCTGCCCCATCCTCAAAGCCGAAGGCAGCGCCCGCAACACCCGCCTGCAGCTGGCCGCCCTCACCGGCCAAACCCTGCAAACCGGCCTCAGCCTCTTGGGTATCGACACGCTAGAAGTGATGTAAGCTTTTATCGCTGCATCATAAACAGGCTACCTGAAAATTTTCAGGTAGCCTGTTCTTTTGTTTTGCACCCATTTATTTTCAGGTAGCCTTTCCCCCGCGCCAAGCGATAAAATGCCACCCGTTTTCCACCCTAATCAACCCAAGGACCAACATGCAATTCCATCTCCACTCCGACGCCCTGCCCGCCGGCCAAGCTGCCCGCCTGTTTTTGTGCACCGCCGCCCCGGTCGATGAAACCGCCGCCCTACTCTACGGTACGCTCACCGAAAGCGAACCCTTCGCCGCCGCCCACACGCCCGCCAACGGCAGCTTTGCCGACACCGCCGTGCTCAAACTCGACAACACAGAGCGCGACACGCTGACCAAAGCCTTCCGCCATGCCGCCGGTTGGGCACAGAAGCAGCCCGTGCTTGCCATCGATTTGAGCGCCTTCTCCACCGCCGAATTGGTCGACGCTCTCAATGTACTCACTATCGCGCTGGGCGAAGCCGTATACCGTTTCGACCGCTTCAAAAAAACCGCCAAACCCGCCGCCCTGCAACAGGCCGATTTCTATGCTCCCGCCGCCGACCAATCCGCCCAAGATGCGCTCGGCCGCGCCCAAGCCCTGCTGCACGGCATCAATCTGTGCAAAGACCTCGGCAACACCGCCGGCAACATCTGTACGCCCGCCTATTTGGCCGATACCGCCCGCGCCGAAGCCCAAGCCGCCGGAGCATCTGCCAAAATCCTCGGTGCCGACTACATCCGCGAGCACATGGGATCATTTTGGTCGGTAGCCAAAGGCAGTGCCCAAGAGCCGCGCCTCATCGAGCTTTCCTATTTCGGCGCGCCCGATAAAAATGCCGCACCCGTCGTGCTGGTAGGCAAAGGCGTAACCTTCGACAGCGGCGGCATCTCCCTCAAGCCCGGTGCCGAAATGGACGAAATGAAATTCGATATGTGCGGCGCTGCCAGCGTAATCGGCACCTTCATTGCCGCCGCCCGCGCCAAACTGCCCATCAACCTCATCGCCGTCGCCCCCGCCTGCGAAAACATGCCCGATGCCGCCGCCAACAAGCCCGGCGACATCGTAACCGCCATGGACGGCACCACTATCGAAGTCCTCAACACCGATGCCGAAGGCCGCCTAATCCTGTGCGACGCCCTCACCTACGCCGCCCAATTCAAGCCCGCCGCCCTCATCGACGTAGCCACCCTCACCGGCGCCTGCGTGATCGCACTGGGCAGCGCCGCCAGCGGCCTGGTGGCCAACAATCAGGAACTGGCCGACAGCCTGCTCGCAGCCGCCCGCCAAAGCAGCGACAAAGCTTGGCAACTGCCCCTGTTTGAAGAATACAGCGAGCAGCTCACATCCAACTTTGCCGACCTGCAAAATATCGGCGGCCGCCCCGCCGGCACCCTCACCGCCGCCGCCTTCCTCGCCCATTTCACCCAAGAGCAAACCTGGGCGCACCTCGACATCGCCGGCACCGCCTGGAAAACCGGCAAAGAAAAAGGCGCCACCGGCCGCCCCGTGCCGCTCTTATGGCAATACCTCTGCAACCTAGCAGGCGTGTAAGGCGTTAGCCATAAGGTTCAGGTAGCCTGTGGCAAGAAGCAGGCTACCTGAAACCTAACTCCCACCAAACCAACCTTATCTGCACCAGAACCATTATGAAAAAACTCACTCCCATCCTTATCCTCACCGCTACCATCAGCGCCGCTAATGCAGCGCCTCTCAACGAAGCCCAACTTGCCGGCCAATGGCGTTGCACCACAGAATACCCCAGCATCTATGCCACCGTTACCGACAGCCTCACCCTCCGCCCCAACCACTACGCCAACAGTATTGGCGACTATACCTTCCGCCGCCAAGGCCTTGACTTCCGTTTCCAGCAAAGCGCCACTGGCACCTGGCAACTATCCAACGATACCCTGATCCTCGTCTGGAACAGCAACCGTGCCCGCCCGCAGCATGATGCTGCTACCCGCCAAACCATCGGCAACAATCTAGAACTCCGTAACATAGAGCACCGCATCGCCACCATCCTCGATAGTGATCGCCAGGCCAAAACCATCGCCCTGCGCATCGACAGCCTCGATGCCAGCACCATGCGTCAAACCCAAATCGACGACCAAACCGGTCAAGAAATGGCGCAAAGCATCTGCCGCCGTTTGCCGAACTGAAGCTTGAGCAAAACCAACCAGCTGGGTATCGGCTCACCCATACTAGGCAAACCCCCAACCCTTTCATTCACACCTGCCCTGTTTTATTTTCCATTTTTCAGGTAGCATTCCGCCCCCGAAAAGGCTACCTGAAATACAACTTCAACCCCAACTCAATGATTTTCATGAAAAAACTACTTCCCCTCCTCCTTGCCCTCTCCACCCTGCCCACCGCGCTCTATGCCGCGCCGGCCGACGATGCCGCGCGCATTAGTACGCTGGAGCGGCGCATTGCCGATTTGGAAGCACGCATTGCCGTGTTGGAACGCAATCAACCTGCCCGCAACGGCAATGTGCGCGAAGTCGTCATTGAGCACCGCACAGGCCGCAATCCTGCTTATGTGTGCAGCGTTACCCCGTTTAGCAAAACCTATGAAGCCACCAGCCACAACGAAGGCCTCGCCCGCGCCCAAGTCCGCCGCGCCTGCCAGGCTGAGCAAAACGCGATCTTCTGCGAGGATTCCGATATTAAATGCCGCCGTTATGATTGATTTGGGCAAGTGTGTCCATAGCCGATCAAATGGCAATCGATATAAGGCGGGTTAACGCCGTATTGGAAGTTCAATGGATTCGCCATAAAGCCCAATAAAAACAGGCTACCTGAAAGCATAGCTCCAATCGAGCTAAAACTTTCAGGTAGCCTCTTTCTCTTGGCACAACGTTTTCAGGTAGCCTGTTTATCCTGAATGGCAAACTGGCCATCGGCCGTATCAAGCCAGCGCATCCACAACGGGCGTAAGCCATACTTTACGGTTAAAGCCGCCAGCAAACCCACCAGCAGCGCCCCGGCCATATCCAGCGGCCAATGCACGCCCGATACACCCGCGACCATGCCACGCTCATTGCCACAACCAAGCCGGCCACGCCCACCAGCCGCGTTGGAGCAAACAGGCACATACTCATCAGCGGGGCAGTGAGCGAAGTCATGTGTTTGCTTGGAAAAGACGAAGTGACGCTGTGTGCCAAGAAATTGGTACCCAGCTGCATATCAAACGGCCGCGGCACATGCCAGCCCTTGCGGATAAGATAAGTTGCCGTCATGCCCAACAGCAGGCTGCACAGCACATTCAAGCAGATAACACGCCGATACCGATGTTTCCAAACCAAGTAAACCGCCACCGCAACCAGCGTGATGGCGGTTAAATACTCTGCTATCAACAAAGCAATCACTATGCCGCTCGGATGATCATCATGATCGGCATTAATAAACAAAAACAAGGATTGGTTGATTGCGTGCAGAAACTCCATGCTCAGCCCCGCCTTATTAAAATCATTCAAATTAATCGTACTATACTTATCTATAATTAGCAAAGAATTAGGGAATATTTATGCTGATTTAATTTGGCAACCATGTATAACCATATTCCACCTTTACACTGCCATGGATAGCAGCTGACGCAACAAGCTGCCGCCAAACCATGTTCCGCAGAATTTTGCTGCGTTTTTCAAATATCTGAACTATTCCTATTGAAGCATCACCATATTCTCATTTCTGCCACACATACCAAAAGGCTACCTGAAAACTTTCAGGTAGCCTTTGCTCTCTGCTAGTCAACCGCGCCTTATGCGCCTAAGAACCAGAATTTCAATGCCCACAATACGGCCACGCCCCACACCATGGGCGGTACGTCGCGGGATCGGCCACAACACAGTTTCACCAAGGCATAGCTGATGAAACCCATGGCGATGCCGTCGGCAATCGAATAGGAAAACGGCATAAACACCATGGTAAGGAAGGCAGGCGCCGCTTCAGTCATGTCGTGCCAGTCGATTTCGGTGGCCGAACGCATCATGTGGATGCCGATATACAACAGCGCAGGCGCAGTGGCAAAGGCAGGCACAGCTTCGGCCAGCGGTGAAAACCACAGGCAGGCGAGCATCAGCACGCCCACGGTAACGGCAGTAAGCCCGGTGCGGCCGCCCGCAGCCACGCCGGAGGCGCTTTCCACATAGGGCGTGGTAGAGGAAGTGCCCAACACTGCACCAGCCACAATGGCCACGGAATCCGCAAACAGGGCTTTTTTCAAGCGCGGCAACTTGCCGTTTTCCAACAGGCCGGCACGGTGCGCCACGCCCACCAGCGTGCCAGTGCTATCGAACAAATCCACCAGGAAAAATACGAAAATCACTGCAACCAGGCTACCTGAAAACAGATGGTTGAAATCCATTTGCATAAAGGTGGGCGCCACGCTGGGAATGGCCGACACCACACGCTCGAAGCGGGTCAGCCCCAGCGGCACCGCCAGCAGGGTAACGCCCAAAATACCGATGATGATGGCGCCGCGCACGCGGAAATAATCCAGCACCACGATGATGAAAAAGCCCAGCAGCGCCAAGAGCATCGGCCAATTCGGCGTATACACGCCCGGCTGCCCCTCCACCGGCAAGCGGAATTCGCCCATGTGCACCAGCGTGGCCTCATTGCCCACCACCACGCCCGAGCCTTTGAGCGCAATCAGCGCCAAAAACAGGCCGATGCCGGCGGCAATCGCCATTTTCAGGCTCATCGGCAGCGCGTTCACCAGCATTTCGCGCACTTTCAAAAAGCTGAACAAAATAAATATGATACCGGACACAAATACCGCCGCCAGCGCCACCTGCCACGGCACGCCCATGCCTTTAACCACGCTGAAGGTGAAATAGGCGTTCAGCCCCATGCCGGGCGCCAGCGCAATCGGATAATTGGCCAGCGCGCCCATAATCAGGCAGCCGATGGCGGCGGAAATACAGGTAGCCACGAACACCGCACCAAAATCCATCCCCGCCTGCGACAGGGTGTGCGGATTCACCACGACGATATAGCACATGGTGAGGAAGGTGGTGAGCCCCGCCATCAGCTCAGTGCGGATGGTGGTTTTGTTTTCGGAAAGTTTGAAATAACGGTCTAGAAAGGATTGCATGATGTTTCAAGTGTGGTTGGGAAAAGGGTTGGTATAAGGGTTTCTGACTGGATCTGGCTCCGGTTTAATTTTCAGCGAGCCTATGTCTCTTTTGCTTTGTGTTTGACGCATTATAAAGGCTACCTGAAAACATGCGCCGAACATTTTTCAGGTAGCCTCAGTGGTTAGCCGCGCGGCCGGCGTACGGTTTTATCCATCCAATCAAACAGTTCGTCTAAGTCGTAATCGCCGCTGTGCGGTACGTCCCACGGCAGGGCGAAGTCCACCCGTTTGCCACTGTTTTGCAGCTTGGCGGTGAGGATAGCAGCTATGGCCAGCGAGGTATCGCTATCGGCAGTGCCAACGCGGATGCGCCAATGCTGTGGCGCGGTGTGGCGGCTAATGTAATGCATCGGGTTCATCAGCTTCACCGTCTGCGGGTCGGCCAGGGTGGCTTGCGCATTGGCACGGTGTTGGTAGGAGAAGTCGGTGAAGTGCTGTTTGTCGGTGGTGGCGGTGCCGAACAGTTGGTTTTCGCCGCTGCTCAAATCCAACGCATCGAAAGCTGGCGGGGTTTTCTGGCGGCCGGTGGTGCTGGCATAGGCGGCAAAGTCCACGGCGCTCACTTTGCCGTTGCGGATAGTGAGCCAGTTGCGGCTGCTCAAGTCTTTGCCTGCATCCAGCTGGCTTTGGGCCGAGCGGCGCAGGAAGGAGACAACATAGTTTTTGAAGCTGCCGTTGCCCTGCGCGTCTAACCGCAGTGCCCGGCCTTGCGAATCACGCAGGTGCAGACTGTTCACATAGGCTGGGAATTGGGCTTTAAGGCTACCTGAAATTTGGATTTGCCCGTTGGTGAGCGTACCGTTTACCAATTTGCGTTCAACATGGTAATCGATCATGGAAATATCCATTTTTTGGTAGTCATTCACGCCGTTAAACTGCCATTCATAGGCAGCATCAGCATGATCTAAAATGGAAATCGGGCAATAGGCGGAAACGGCGAAAATATGGTCTTTGGCCGGAGCGGCACCAAGCTGTTGCAGATAGGGCTCGTAGTCGGCCTGATTGCCGCTGGCACCGAGCAACACAGATAAAGCACCGCCCGCGCTGGTGCCGTTGGAGATGATTTTTTCGGCATCACCTGCCATCACCGCATCGTTGAAACGCAGGTAACGCACGGCTGCTTTCAAATCAACAATCGCGGCAGGCGCTTTGCCGGTGGCGGCGGTACGGCCGCGCGCGCCGGGCGAGGCCACCACATAACCTCTGGCCAAAGCAGCCTGCATGGCGTCAACCTGCCCCTCTTTGCTTGGGCCGAAACCACCCTTCCCCGGCACACCGGCTTTGGCTGGCATATAGCCGCCGATTTGGTTGGGCAGGAAGATGGGCGCGGTTTGCGCGGTGTAGCCGTTGATGCTGCCGCCGTTGAAATAGGCTTCGGGGATGTAGATATTGATGGTTTGATGAGCACTGTCGGCCGGATTAGCCACATACACGATATTTTCATAGGCACGATAGGCTACGGTTTGGCCGTTTACTACGGTGCTTTGGCGGGTGTAGTTTTGAGTGCGGAAATCGAGGCCGTACCCTTGGCTGACTTCGATGGTTTTTGCCGCACTGCTGCCGCAAGCCAACACCAAGATACCGGCCAACAGGGTGGTTTTGAATTTCATCATGTTGTTCCTTTCTGCATACCCGAAAAGCACGATTGTACGCCTAAAATGCTGACAGGCTACCTGAAAACATGCACCTCGAATCCGTGGCAAGAAAATACCGAAGCGCACTGCTTTACAAACCCGCCTCATGAACTATCGCAGCTATTTCAGCCGAAGCCTGCTCCGACAATTGGGGGTTCTGCCGTATCCAGGCGCGGGTTTGCGCATTGAGCGGCACAATCCGCTGCCGATCGCCAGCTTGTTTCATAACAAATTCAAATATTTGATGGAAATACATATCGCGATAGGCACACAATCTAGCCGCATTGCCGGCATAACAGCGATTCATATAGTCAGGCCAGGTTTGCATAAGCTGGCGCCGAGCTCTCTGATTAAACACATTTTCTGCCTGTTTACTCGTATTCAGCCGCCGCTCTTGTTCGGGCGACATCACGGCCAAATTCGCCAGCACGATATTGCTCAGCTCGTTTTCAATATATTCGCTCGTTAGCTGAACCTGCTGATAGATTTCATCCTGGTCAAAACCCTGCTGATTTTCGGCATAAGCAGGGGCAAGCAACAAACCCAATAGCGCGGTTATCGCGATTTTCTTCATGCTTATCCTTCCTAGTAAATTTTCAGGTAGCCCTTTGCCTTATTCCACCAGCTCGCCGCGTAACGAGAAGGTGAAGGCTTCGGTGATTTTGATCTCTACCATTTGATTAATGAGCGACACGTCGCCGGTAAAGTTCACCACGCGGTTGTTCGCCGTGCGCGCCTGCAACTGGTCGGGGTCTTTTTTGGACACACCTTCCACCAGGCAGCGCTGCACCGTGCCGAGCATGGTTTGGTTGATGCTCGCTGTTTCCGCTTCGATGACTTCGTTCAGCGCTTCCAAACGGCGTACTTTTTCTTCGTGCGGCGTATCATCCGGCAGGTTGGCTGCAGGAGTGCCAGGGCGCGGGCTGTAAATGAAGACGAAGCTCAAATCGAAGGCGATGTCTTTCACCAGCTTCAGCGTTTGCTCGAACTCGCGCTCGGTTTCGCCGGGGAAGCCGACGATGAAGTCGCTGCTCAGGCACAAATCAGGGCGGATGGCGCGCAGTTTGCGGATGATGGATTTGTACTCCAGCGCGGTGTAGCCGCGTTTCATCGCGCTCAACACGCGGTCGGAACCGCTTTGAATCGGCAAGTGCAGGTGCGACACCAGCTTGGGCAGGTCGCGGTAGCATTCGATGATGGCATCGGAAAACTCGCGCGGGTGGCTGGTGGTGAAGCGCATCCGCTCGATGCCGGGGATTTCGTGGACGATGCGCAGCAGAGTGGCAAAGTCGCAGATTTCGCCGTTGTCCATTTCGCCGCGATAGGCGTTCACATTCTGCCCCAACAGGTTGATTTCTTTCACACCTTGCTGCGCCAAATTGGCGATTTCGGTCAGCACGTCGTTCAGCGGGCGGGAGAATTCTTCGCCGCGCGTATAAGGCACCACGCAGAAGCTGCAATATTTGGAGCAACCTTCCATGATGGAGATGAACGCGCTGCCGCCTTCCACGCGGGCGGGCGGCAGGTGGTCGAATTTCTCGATTTCGGGGAAGGAAATATCGACTTGCGACAAGCCGGTCGTTTCCTTGTCCACAATCATTTTGGGCAGGCGGTGCAGCGTTTGCGGGCCGAACACCACGTCCACATAAGGCGCACGCTCGATAATTGCTGCACCTTCCTGAGAGGCGACGCAGCCCGCCACACCAATGATTACGTTTGGATTTTTCTGTTTGATGGGTTTGATGCGGCCAAGATCGGAAAACACTTTTTCCTGCGCTTTTTCGCGCACGGAACAAGTGTTGAACAGGATGATGTCGGCGTTGTCCGGCTCGGCAACCTGCTCGATGCCGCCATGTTCTTCGGCAAGGACAGCGAGCATTTTGTCGCTGTCGTATTCGTTCATTTGGCAGCCGAAGGTGCGGATATAGACTTTTTTCATGGTTTGGTTCTTCTTTCAGGTGTCCCGTAATTGCGGGGCTGATGGTTTGCGGAGGCGGCATTATACGCAGTGCGCCTCAGGATGAGAAGGCAGAATTAAAACAAAATGATGTGGCATGATTTAAGGCTACCTGAAACCCTGCCAAAGCGAGAGATTTCTTTCAGGTAGCCTTATTGCATGAGGCGGGCAGCCCTATTCTCTGTTACGGCCGTGCCAAAAATAGCGCAGCACAAAGCCGGGAAAGGCGAACACTAAATAAAGGCACACCACCGCCACATAAAACTGCCAATGCTGGCGGTGCACGCTACCGGCCTGTGCCTCCAACATATAGGCCAGCAAGGCCACAAAGGAAAAACCGACCAGCAGTTCCGGCAAATGGTGGGCAAAGCGTTTTTCAGGTAGCCTTTTGAGGCCAAACCAGCGCACCGTAACAAACGGCAGGTTGGCACACACTAAGGCCACCAGCAACAGCAGATACATAGCCGCAGTCATCGCTCTGCTCCGCCCAATATTGGTTTAGAAGGTTTTTCCCAGCGCATATACGCACCAATCCATCAGCAGGCTCGGCATCAGGCCGAACAGGAGCAAGGCCAAGGCGCAAGCGGAAAGCAACACCCTACCCCCTACACACATAACTGGAGCTTGTGCCGGCTCGGCGGATTCGTCCATATACATCACTTTCACCACGCGCAGGTAGTAGAACGCGCCAATCAGCGACATCACCACCGCAAACACTGCCGACCACACAAAGCCTTGCCCCACCAATGCTTTCAGCACGCTGAATTTGGCATAGAAGCCGGCCAGCGGCGGAATGCCGGCCATGCTGAACATCACCAGCAGCATCAGGAAAGCATACCAGGAGTGGCGCTGGTTCAGGCCGGCTAAATCGGCGATTTCCTCGCAATCACGCCCTTCACGCGAAAGCAACATCAGCACGCCGAAGCCGGTGAGCGCCATCAGAGCATAAGTGAGCGCGTAATACAGTGCGGCGCTGAAGCCTTCAAGGCCGCCCATAAACGCCAGCAGCACGAAGCCCATATGCGATACCGTAGAATAGGCCAACATACGTTTGATATTGGTCTGCATCACGGCAGCCAAGTTGCCCACCAAGAGCGAAGCCAGTGCCAACATATTCAGCATCGGTACCCAATCGGTGTGCAGGGCGCCCAGGCCGGTCACCAGAATACGGAAGGCAAACACTGCAGCTGCAATTTTCGGCGCCGTGCCCACCAGCGCGGTAACGGCAGTGCTGGAGCCGTGATACACATCCGGCACCCACATATGGAACGGCACTGCGCCCAGCTTGAACGCCACCGCCACCACCACAAACACCAAGCCCAGCTTCAGCAACCACGGATTGGCCGACTGCCCCAACCCTGCCATCAGCACTTCCGGCAAGAGCAGCGAACCTGTAGCACCATAAATCATGGAAATGCCATACAGCAGCAGACCGGAAGCCAACGCACCGAGCACAAAATACTTCAAGGCCGCCTCGCTGGCGCGGGTATCCTCGCGACGCAGTGCAATCAGCGCATACAGCGACAACGATAGGAGCTCCAAACCGATATACAGGGTGAGGAAATGGTTGGCGCTCACCATCACGCACATGCCCAGCAGCGCAAACATAGTGAGCGAATAGAATTCGCCTTTATAAATCTGACGCGCTTTCAGGTAGCCTCTCGACACCACGAACAACACCAGCACCACGGCATAAACCGCGAGCTTGGCCGCATAAGACATACCGTCCAACACAAACATGGCATTGAAGGTTTCCACCGGCTCTCCCGGCCATAAGGCTACCTGAAACACCGCAGCGGCCAGCACGCCCAAGATAGCCAAGCCGGCAGTGATGCCGCGTTTCTCATCCGGCAGCCACAAATCCACCAGCAACACCGCGCACAATGCCGTGAGCAACACGATTTCGGGCATGGCGGGGATTAAGTTCAAATCAGTCCAGTTCATTCACACACCTCAAATCTTGCTTTGCGCCACATGCGCGATCAAATCGTTGGCCGCTTGATGCACCACGGCAATAAACGGCTCCGGCCACAGGCCCATGCCCAGCACGGCGGCGGCGAGGATCGCCAAAATGGCGAATTCGCGACGGTTGATGTCTTTCATTTCGGCCACATGCGGGTTATTCACCGCGCCGAAAATCACGCGTTTGTACATCCACAACGTGTAGGCCGCGCCCAAAATCAGCGTCAGCGCGGCCAGCGCACCCACAAACAGGTTGTAGTTCACTGCGCCCATAATCACCATAAATTCGCCCACGAAGCCGGAAGTGGCGGGCAGGCCGGCGTTGGCCATGGCAAACAGCATCATGAAGGCGGCAAATTTCGGCATCACGGTAACCACGCCACCGTAGTCGGCAATATTGCGGCTGTGCAGGCGGTCGTACATCACGCCGATGCAGAAAAACATGGCGGCGGAAACGAAGCCGTGCGAAATCATCTGCATAATCGCACCTTTCAACGCCCACGGCTGCAACTGCACCTGATTGGTGAACAGGAACATGCCCAGGGTAACGAAACCCATGTGGCTGATGGAGGAATAGGCCACCAGTTTTTTCATATCGGTCTGTACCAAAGCCACCATGCCGATATAGATCACCGCAATCAGGCTGAACACGATGATGGCGGGGGCGAAATAGCGCGATGCATCAGGCAGGATGGGCAGGATGAAGCGCAAAAAGCCGTATGCGCCGAGTTTCAGCGTAATCGCCGCCAGCACCATCGAACCGCCGGTGGGTGCTTCCACGTGCGCATCGGGCAGCCAGGTGTGCACCGGGAACATCGGCACTTTCACCGCAAACGACAGGAAGAAGGCGGCAAATAGAATCTGTTGGGTAAACAGCGGAATTTGTTTGATGTTTTGGAAATCTTCAATCGCGAAGCTGCCGCCGGTTTGCAGCGACAAATACACCAAGGCCACCAACATCAGCAACGAACCCATCAGCGTGTAGAGGAAGAGTTTCACCGAGGCATACACGCGGCGCGGCCCGCCCCACACGCCGATAATCAGATACAGCGGAATCAGCATGCCTTCGAAGAAGATATAGAACAGCATGGCATCGCGGGCGGCAAACGCGCCGTTGATCAGGCCGGACATAATCAGGAAGGCCGCCATGTATTGCGCCACCTTTTTCTGAATCACTTCCCAGCCCGCAAGCACCACCATCAACGTGATAAAGGCGTTGAGGATAACAAACAGCACGGAAATGCCGTCCACGCCCAACGAATAGTTGATGTTGAGCGCGGGAATCCACGCATAAAGCTCGGCAAACTGGAAGCCGCCGCTCAAGCGGTCGAACTGGGTAAACAGCGGCACGGTAACCAGAAAACCGGCCAGCGCGCCGACAAAAGCCAGTATCCGCGCCAAGGGGGCACAGCGGTCGCAGCCGGTAGCCAGCACCAATAATCCGGCGGCTATCGGCAGCCAAATTGCCAAGCTGAGAAGATGGTTAGAAAACATAGTTGTAACCTGTGGTTTGAATAAATAAATCGTCGTTTTTCTGCGTTTGCCGCTTTTCAGACGGCCTCAAACAGCCTAAACGCTGCCCTCTTTCTCAATCACTAAAATCCGCGCTTCGCCGCGCGGGTGGGCGACGTGTTCCGCGCCGATGCCGGCATAGAAGATGTCGCCGCTTTGCAGCCGTGCTATGCGCTCTTCGCCGTTTTCGCGGTAATGCATATCGACTTCGCCGTCCATCACGGCAAACACTTCCTCGCCGTCGTTCACATGCCATTTGTAGGGCCGGTCCGTCCAATGCAGGCGCACGGTGGTGCCGTTTAGATTGGCGATGCTGCGCGCGCCCCATGCCCTCTCGGCGGTGAATTCGGCGGCGCGGATGATGTCGGTTGCGCTCATTTTTTCCTCTGTGTAGTGTTTTCAGACGGCCTTTTAGTTTTCAGGTAGCCTTAATTAGCTGTCCCGCCCGAATGGTTTACTTCCTGCTCGAAACGGATAAAGGCGGCAATCATAGCCCGCCACACGGCTTCCGCCACATCGGGCGATAAGCCTGCCGCCGCTGCCTGTTCGCGCCGTGCCTTCAACACCTGCGCCACCCTTTCGGGCGCAGCCACGGCCTGTGCGTCGTGCTTGGGTTTCAGACGGCCTGCCTGTGCAACCAACTGCTGCCGCTGCGCCAGCAAACCGATAAGTTGGCTGTCCAGCGCGTCAATCTCCTGCCGCACTTCGGCTAGTGTATCAGGCAAAATATCGGCATCCATTTTTTCAGGTAGCCTTTATCTGAACCAAAGCTGCCAGAAGAACACCACAATCAGCACCAGCACGCCGGAAACCATGGCGGCGGCGTAGGTGTAGATGAAGCCGGTTTGCAGGCGGCGCACCTGCCCTGCCACCGCGCCGACCAGTTTGGCCGCACCATTTACCAGGCCGTTGTCGATGATTGCGGTATCGACGGCTTTCCAGAAGAAGTTGCCCAACGCACGCGTGCCTTTGGCAAACACGGCGAAGTAGATGTTGTCGAGGTAGTATTTGTTTTCAAACAACACATACACCGGGCGGAAGGTCTGCGCGATTTTGGCGGGCAGCTGCGGCGCTTTCACATACAGGAACCACGCGGCCAATACGCCGCCGACGGCCAGATACAGCACGGGCGTGTACAGGCTGTGCGACACCATGGCCATTGCACCGTGGAATTCTTCCTTCATGATGTGCATCACCGGATGCAGCTCGTGATTGACATAAATCACGTCTTTGAAGAAATCGCCGTACAGCATCGGCTCGATGGCGATGTAGCCGATAATCACGGACGGAATCGCCAGCAAAATCAGCGGCAGGGTAACCACCCATGGGCTTTCGTGCGGGTTGTCGGACGGTTTCAAGCCGTGGTGGTGGCCGTGGTCGTCGTCATGGTCATGCTTGGCTTCGCGCCAGCGTTCTTTACCGTGGAAGACGATAAAGTATTGGCGGAAGGCGTAAAACGCGGTAACGAACACGCTGGCCAGCACGGCGAAATAGGCGAAACCGCTGCCGGGCAGGTTGCTGGCGTGAACCGCTTCGATAATCGAATCTTTGGAATAGAAACCGGAGAACAGCGGCGTGCCGATGAGGGCGAGGTTGCCCAGCAGCATGGTGAACCAGGTAATCGGCATGTATTTGCGCAGACCGCCCATATTGCGCATATCCTGGTCGTGGTGCATACCGATAATCACGCTGCCCGCCGCCAAGAACAGCAGGGCTTTGAAGAAGGCGTGGGTCATCACATGGAACATGGCCACGGAATAGGCGGACACGCCCAAAGCCACGGTCATATAACCGAGCTGCGACAGAGTAGAATAGGCCACCACGCGTTTGATGTCGTTTTGAATCGTGCCGAGGAAGCCCATAAACAGCGCGGTAATTGCACCAATCACCATAATCACGCTCAGCGCAGTAGTGGAGAGCTCATACATCGGCGACATGCGCGACACCATAAACAGGCCGGCGGTTACCATCGTGGCGGCGTGAATCAGCGCGGAAATCGGGGTCGGGCCTTCCATGGAATCGGGCAGCCACACATGCAGCGGGAATTGGGCGGATTTACCCATCGCACCGACAAACAGCAACAGGCAGGTGATGGTAATCAAATCACAGCCGAACAGGGTGCTGCCGACCACATTGGGCAGGTAGGCGAACACGTCGGCATAGCGCAGGCTGCCACCGAAATAGGCCAGCACCAAGCCGATGCCGAGCACGAAGCCGAAGTCGCCCACGCGGTTCACCAAGAAGGCTTTCAGGTTGGCGAAAATCGCGCTGTCGCGTTTGAAATAGAAGCCGATTAGGAGGTAGGACACCAAACCGACCGCTTCCCAGCCGAAGAAAAGCTGGATGAAGTTGTTGGACATAATCAGCATCAACATGCTGAAGGTAAACAAAGAAATATAGCTAAAGAAGCGTTGGTAGCCGACTTCTTCGTCCGCCATATAGCCGATGGTGTAGATGTGCACCATGAGCGACACAGAAGTAACCACCACCATCATCAGCGCGGTAAGGCTGTCCACCAGGAAGCCAACCGAGAAATCCAGCCCGTTCATGGTCAGCCAGGTATAGACGTTTTCATCAAACTTGGCACGGCTGCCGTCGATAAACCCGCACAGCACATAGGCCGACAGCACGGCGGATACGGCCACGCCGAGTATGGTAACCGTGTGCGCGCCCCGGCGGCCGATGGTGTTGCCGAACAGCCCGGCCAGCAAACAGCCCGCCAAGGGCGTGAGGGCGATGATGAGGTATAAAGTCATGTCAGTCATGTTGTTGCCATCCTTACGGATAAATCTTTCAATTTTGTGCGGCTCGTTTTCAGGTAGCCTCTCCGGCTTCCTTTTGAGGCTACCTGAAACTTTCAGATGGCCTGTTTTCAGGTAGCCCTAGCCTTTGAGGCTGTCCAAATCCGTTACGTTGATCGTGTTGCGGTTGCGGTATACCAAAACCATAATCGCCAGGCCGATGGCGGATTCGGCCGCGGCCACGGTGAGCACGAAGAAGACGAAAATCTGCCCCGCGCTGTCGCCGAGGTAGCGCGAGAAGGCGATAAAGTTGAAGTTCACCGCCAACAGCATCAGTTCGATCGACATCAGCAAAATCAGCACGTTTTTGCGGTTCATGAAAATGCCCATCGCGCTGATGCCGAACAACAGGGCGGACAACACCAGATAATGCGTAATCGTAATCATGCTTTGCCCTCCCCTTCGGCGGCGTCGGATTCGGCGGCTTCGCCATTGTTTTCTTCGCTTTCAGACGGCCTCTGCACCACGGCTTCCATCTTCACCATGCGCAGGCGGCCTTTTCTCGCGTCCACTTTAACCTGGTCGGCCGGATTGATGTATTTCGGCTTGAAGGTTTTGCGGTGTACCAGCGCGATGGCTGCCACCATACCCAGCACCAGCAGCACGGCTGCCAGCTCGAAAGGCAGCAGGTAGGTGGTGTAAATCTGCGTGCCCAGCTCGCGCACGTTGCTGTGGTCGGCCGGCACGTCGTTCATCTGGCCGAAGGCGGCCAAATCGGTGGCAGGCGCAACCAAAATCATAATCAGGGCCACAGCCATCAGCACGCCGACCACGGCGGCCACCGGCGCGTTGCGCCAGAAGCCTTTGCGCATTTCCTCCACGTCGATGTTGAGCATCATCACCACGAACAGGAACAGCACCATCACCGCGCCCACATACACCACCACCAGCGTGATGCCGAGGAATTCGGCCTGCATCAGCATCCACATCATCGCGCTCATACAGAAAGTGAGCACCAGATACAACGCGGCATGCACCGGGTTTTTCACGGTTACGGTTTTCAGCGCGCCGAACAGGATGATGGCGGCCAACAGGTAAAACAGAATAAGTTGAAAGTTCATACTTTTGTACTTTCCTGGTTTGATTTTTTAAAATTTCCTAGTACGGCCAACTTTTTTCAGGCTACCCAAAAACATTTATATGGGCTGCTTTTGCCGTTTATTCCTGACTAAGAGCTGCGAACGATTTTCTGCTAATTGTGTCTCAAAAATATCAATTGCACGGATTAAATCACCCAGTTTGGCATAATCATAATTTTTGCTGTCAAACGATGATTGGTTACTAACCACTTGCCCTACACGATTCAGGCTTGCCCAACCGTTTTCATCACAGCAATCTGCAACAGCATTCCTCAATAAATTCATCAATGCTGTGTCCATTTTAAGCTGGTTTCCATTGCGGCGGCTGGAAGCAACATTAACATTCAAATCAGTGATTACGTGTTGCTTGTCATCTAAAAATAGGAATTTATTACACGCAGCAACCAATGCTTTTGATGTACTGTGCCGACCAAATCCAATAACCTGTTTGCCCTCAGTTTTCACGCGCATAGCAAGGGGGGTGAAATCGCTATCGGACGAGACTATGCAAAATACGTCTATTTTGCCCGAATACAGCATATCCATTACGTCAATTGTTAAGGCCACATCCGTTGCGTTTTTGCCTTTGGTGTAATCAAATTGCTGAACGGGGGCAAGTGCATAATCTAGCAGAACCTCTTCCCAACCTTTAAGCCTATCGCTCTTCCAGTTACCATAGATTTTTCGAACCATGACCGCGCCATAATTGGCAAGCTCATTAATGATGAAATCTATTTTTTTAGCAGGGACGTTATCGGCATCAATAAAAACAGCAACAGTTTTGAAATCTTGTTCATGTTTCATATTCAGGTTTTGCTCGTATTTCATACAATCGTTTCAGGCTACCTGAAAACTCTGCGGGCGTTCCGTTCTTTAGCGGTACGGCGCATCGGCCGCTTTGCGTTTGGCGATTTCCGCTTCGTATTGGTCGCCGATGGCTAGGAGCATCGGTTTGGTGAAGTGCAAATCGCCTTTTTTCTCGCCGTGGTATTCGAAGATGTGGGTTTCCACAATCGCATCGGTCGGGCAGGCTTCTTCGCAGAAGCCGCAGAAGATGCACTTGGTTAAATCGATGTCGTAGCGGGTGGTGCGGCGGGTACCGTCTTCGCGCTCTTCGCTTTCAATGTTGATCGCCATGGCGGGGCAGACGGCCTCGCACAGTTTGCAGGCGATGCAGCGTTCTTCGCCGTTCGGATAGCGGCGTTGGGCGTGCAGGCCGCGAAAGCGCACGGATTGCGGCGTTTTTTCTTCGGGGAAGTAAATCGTGTTTTTGCGGGCGAAGAAGTTTTTGAGCGTTACGCCCATGCCTTTCACCAATTCGCCC
>NZ_DBHKXY010000017.1:0-9080 GCF_057315495.1 Eikenella sp. | reverse complement strand
TATATCGAGAAACTGCACATTACCCCCGCCAATGCCCATGAGTGCAAACACCTGTCGCCTTTGTTGGAAGGACTGCCCAAAGGTACGACCGTCTATGCCGATAAAGGCTATGACAGTAAGGAAAACCGGCAACATCTGGAAGAACACCGGTTGCTGGACGGCATTATGCGCAAAGCCCACCGCAACCGTCCGCTGACGGAAGCACAAACGAAAAATTCCGCTATGCCCGGGCAGCCTATTTCGGGCTGATTAAAGTGAGTGCGCAAAGCCATCTGAAGGCGATGTGTTTGAACCTGTTGAAAGCGGCTAACAGGCTAAGTGCGCCTGTTGCCGCCTAAAAGGCGGCCCGGATGCCTGATTATCAGGTATCCGGGGAGGATTAAGGGGGTATTTGGGTAAAATTAGGAGTGATTGGGGGCGAAAACAGCCGAAAACCTGTTTTTGGGTTTCGGTTGTCGAGGGAAGGGCTTTTTTGCAAAGGTCTCTACCTGAAAAATATTGCTCATTTTCAGGTAGCCTTTCGCTTCTTTGCTGCTTTAGCCTTTCGGAGCGGGCGGTTCGATTTGCTCTTTCCAGCCGCACTCTTTCTGCGGGCAAACTTTTTCTACACCCCAGCGCTTGGTGGTTTTGATGGTGAGCACCGGCCAGTGGCATTTCGGGCATTCTTCGGCCACGGGCTGGTTCCAGGTGGCGTAGTCGCAGTCGGGGTAGGTGTTGCAGCTGTAGAACAGTTTACCGTAGCGCGACTTGCGCTCAATCAGACTACCTTTACCGCATTTGGGGCAGGCCACACCGGTATCTTTGGGTTTTTCCAAGGGCTCGATGTGTTTGCACTTGGGATAGTTGGCACAGCCGATGAATTTGCCGAAACGGCCTTTTTTATACACCAGCTGGCCGCCGCATTTGGGGCATTCGCGCCCTTCTACGATAGTGGGCTCTTCGGCGGCTTTGGCGGCTTTGGCGGCTTCTTCGGCGGTTTCGTTGAGGTTGCGGGTGTAGTCGCAATCGGGATAGCCGGAGCAGGCGATGAAGCGGCCGCGTTTGCCGAATTTGATTTGCAGCTTGTGCTGGCCGCATTTGGGGCAGGTTTCGTCCAGCTCTTCGGTGGTGATTTTGGCACGCTCGATGCCGGCTTTTTCCTCAATCTGTTTGTGGAAGCCTTTCCAGAATTTGTCCATCACGGGAATCCACTGCCGTTTGCCGTTGGCAATGTCGTCGAGCTGGTCTTCGAGCTTGGCGGTGAAATCGTAATCCACGTATTGGGTGAAGTGTTCGGTGAGGAATTTGTTCACGATTTCGCCGGTGTCGGTGGGCAGGAAGCGGCGCTGGTCGATGGTTACGTATTCGCGGTCTTTCAGGGTTTTGATGATGCTGGCGTAGGTGGAGGGGCGGCCGATGCCGAACTCCTCCAAGGCCTTCACCAGCGTGGCCTCGTTGAAGCGGGGCGGCGGCTGGGTGAAGTGTTGCTCGCCATAGAGTTTGTCCACAGGCAGATCGTCGCCCACGGCCAATTCTGGCAGTTTTTTGTTGTCTTCATCCTCGTCGTCTTCATCGTGTCCTTCCTGATACACGCTCAGGAAGCCGGCAAATACGAGCACTTGGCCGGTGGCGCGGAACACGCCTTCGCCCACGCCGATGTCTACGGTGGTGGCATCGAATTTGGCTTCCACCATCTGGCAGGCCATGGTGCGCTGCCAAATCATTTGGTAGAGCTTGAATTGGTCGGCGGAAAGGAAGGGCTTCACGCTTTCAGGCGAGCGGTACACCGACGTGGGGCGGATGGCTTCGTGCGCCTCTTGGGCGTTTTTGGATTTGGTGCGGTACATGCGCGGCGATTTGGGCAGGAAACCGGCACCGATTTTGTTGTCGATGTAGTGGCGGATTTCGGCTATCGCGTCTTGCGACAGGGTTACACTGTCCGTACGCATATAAGTAATCAGGCCGACCGAGCCTTGGCCGACGTCCACGCCTTCAAACAGCTGCTGGGCGGTGCGCATGGTGCGGTCGGTGGTGAAGCCGAGCTTGCGCACAGCGTCTTGCTGCATGGTGGAAGTGGTGTAGGGCGCGGCAGGCTTGCGGGTGGCTTTTTTCTTCACCACATCGAGCACTTGCGCCGGTTTGCCCTGCATGGCAGCCAACACGGCGGCCTGGGCGGCTTCGTTGGGCAGGGAGAACTGCTCCAGTTTGCTGCCCTGCCATTGGGTGAGCTTGGCGGCGAATTTTTGGCGGCCTTTGTGGCTGTCGAGGTGCATGCTCCAGTATTCCTGCTTTTCAAAGGCGCGGATTTCGTTTTCGCGCTCGCAAATCAGGCGCAGGGCCGGGCTTTGCACGCGGCCGGCGCTCAAGCCGCGCCGGATTTTTTTCCACAACAGCGGGGAGAGATTGAAGCCGACCAGGTAATCCAAGGCGCGGCGTGCCTGTTGCGCATCCACCAAGCCCATATCGAGCTTGCGCGGCTGTTTGAGGGCTTCCTGCACACCTTTTTTGGTGACTTCGTGGAACACCACGCGCAGGGTGCGCTCGTCCAGATTTTTGATGCCGCGTTTGGATTTGAGGATTTCGTAGATATGCCAGGAAATGGCTTCGCCTTCGCGGTCCGGGTCGGTGGCCAGATAGAGGGTGTCGGCTTCTTTGGCGGCCGCCACGATGGCATCAATATGCTTTTTGCTCTTGGCCGGCACTTCGTATTTCATGGCGAAATCGTGCTCGGGATCAACGGCGCCGTTTTTCGGCACCAAATCGCGCACGTGGCCGAAGGAGGCCAACACTTCAAAATCGCTGCCCAGGTATTTTTTAATAGATTTGATTTTGTTGGGAGATTCCACAATCAGCAGGTTTTTCGACATAGTTTCCTCGCATAATACTTTTGTTTTTGGCCACACTGTAGCTGAAGAGATATAGTGCTTTAGCTGTTAAAAGCAAGCTTTCAGGTAGCCTTTAATCCATCTTGGTGCAAGCGCGGCGTATTCAATCAAAGGCTACCTGAAAACCTTCATTTTTCAGGTAGCCTTTATAGATTAAAGAGCAGCGGCCTTTCTCAATTCATCACCGCCTGGCCGTGCAGCAGGGCATTGACCAAATCGTCGCTGATGAGCATCGGCAGCTCGGATTTGTCTGCCCACAATACCAAGAGCGACAGCACTTTTACATGCGCATCGGTGAGCGGTTCGTCCGCCTTGTCTGCCAGGTGCATCAGCGCCAGCAGCACAAATTCCCGTTGTTCCACAGAGAGCGCGCCGTTTTGCACCAAAAAGTGCAGCAAACCCAAAGCCTCGGGCGGCAAAGCGGCAAGCTCTTCGGGCAGATACACGCGCATTGCCTGCTCTTCGCGGAAATTGCGGTGTAGCGAGCGGCTGCGTTCTTGGAGCACGTTCATAAATAATAGCGTATCACGAATTTCCTCATCCTGGAAACCCACCTGCTCCAAGAGGCTGCCCAAGGCCTCGCTGGGCGGGCAGGTATCGAAGTCTTGGAAGTTGTTTATCAAAAAGGCAATTACGTCAATCATTTGGCATTCCTATTTGGAGCAATACGTTGGTAGCGGCCGCCGGAGAGCGGGGCAATTTGGCCGTTGATTTCTAATAAAGTCAGTTCGGCATACACATCGGCCGCGGGCAATTTGAGCAGCTCGGCCAGACTGTCGGGGTGTACCGCGTCGTAACCCATGGCTTGCAGCAGCGGTGAAGTTTCCGTTTCAATTTCTGCCGGTTCCGGCGCGGTATCAGCCAAGACGGGCTGTTCGCTTGGGAGCGATTCGGCTTGGCGATGTTCGACATCTGCGTTTTGGTTTTGTAGAAACTCACTATGTTCGTTTTGGCGAAACTCGCTACTCTCGTTTTTGCTACGCAGAAACTCGCTACGCTCGTTTTCAGGTAGCCTTTTGGCTTGGACTGTCGTTTGGCGGTTAGGCGCTACGGTTTGCGGCAGCTGCGGACATTCTTCCAAAATATCGGCCAGCGTTTCGGTGAGCTTCGCGCCTTGCTTAATCAGCGCGTGGCAGCCTTTGCTGTGCGGGTTGTCGATGGAGCCGGGCACGGCGAATACTTCGCGCCCCATGTCTGCCGCCAGCCGCGCGGTAATCAGCGAACCGGATTCCAAAGCGGCTTCCACCACCAGCACGGCAGAGGAGAGCGCGGCAATCAGGCGGTTGCGACGCGGAAAGTTGCCAGCCAGCGGGCGCGTGCCCAAGGGGAATTCGGAGAGCACGCAGCCTTGTTCGGCAATGCGGTGCGCCAAGGCTTTGTTGGCTACGGGATACACGCGGTCGATGCCCGTACCCCACACCGCCACCGTGCCGCCCTGCTTACGCAACGCGCCTTCGTGGGCGGCGCTGTCGATGCCGGCAGCCATGCCGGATACGGTTACGATGCCGGCAGCGGCCAAGGCTTCGCCGAATTCGCCGGCAATCCGCATCGCCTGCGGCGTAGCATGCCGACTGCCCACGATGGCCACCGAAGGCCGGTGCAGCCATTCAGTATTACCGCGGGCAAACAATAAGGGCGGTGCGGTGATGCCTTCGCCCAATTGCAGTGGAAAATCTGCGTCGCAAGCCAACAATAAACGGCAGTTTGCCTGCTGCTCCCATGCCAACGCGGCTTCGGCAGCGGCTTCGGCCTCGTGGCGGCGGCTGCGCCAAGCTTCCTGCGCCGGGCGGCTGGGCAGAATGGCGCCCACTTCCTGCTCAGCCGCCCACACGGCACCGGCCGAGCCGTAGTGGCGGCACAATTCGTAAAACGTTTCCGCGCCGATATACGGCATCAGTGCAAGCTGTATCCAAGCCAAACGTTCTGCGGAGTTTTCCATGTGTTTTACGTGTACGGGGGATGGGGTTGAAGAAGTAGATCGGCGGCGGCCGAGCGGTATCGAACAAACTTCAAGCAAGTTTCGAGCCAAGAATAGTAGATTTAGATTAATTCATTGTTTATGATTGACAATCTGTGTTTTTAAGCGCCATATGCGTGCTTGGCGGTGGGGCGGCTTGGCGTTTCGCTATATAATGCGCACTTTGCATTGCCAAGGCCGTTTGTATGTCGCTCAAAACCGTGAAGAAATCCCTGCTCGTGCCACATCCTGCCGAGCAGATGTTCGAGCTGGTGGATAAAGCGGAGGATTATCCGCAGTTTCTGCCGTGGTACAGCCGCACCGAAATCATCGAGCGCAGCGGCAACGAATTGAAAGCACGGCTGTTTATGGACTATATGGGTGTGAGCCAATCGTTTGCCACGCACAACCGCAACATCCCCGGCCGCGAAATCCGTATGGTGTTGCTGGAGGGGCCGTTTAAAAGCCTGAACGGAACTTGGCACTTCCTGCCCCTAGGCGACGATGCCTGCAAAGTGGAATTCGAGCTGCACTACGAATTTTCCAGCCGCGTGCTCTCCGCGCTCATCAGCCCCGTGTTCAGCCACATCAGCGGCACGCTGGTGGATGCTTTCGTGAAAGAGGCAGGCCGCCGCTATGCCTAGCAATCCCCCGCTCAATATCGAAGTGGCCTACGCCGAGCCGGGCAAACAAAGCCTGCTGGCTTTTCAGGTAGCCTGCGGCACCACCGCGCGGCAGGCTGTGCTGCAATCCGCATTGGTAACCGAATTTCCGCACGTTGATTTTGCCGCCGCGCCCATCGGCATCTTCGGCAAAAAAGTGAAAGATAGCGCCCAGCTGCGTGAAGGTGACCGCGTGGAAGTGTACCGCGCCCTGCTCATCGACCCGAAAGAAAACCGCCGCCGCAAAGCCGCCGCCAAACAGAAAAAAGAAGCTACCTGAAAATCGAACAAACCGTTTTCAGGTAGCCTCTTGCACAGGAAAATATGAGCACAATGCGCCCAATCAAACCCATCCGGCCGGCCGCCATACCGGCTCTAATCCTTATCTGCCTCAGCCTCAGTGTCCATGCTCAAAGTGAACACCCTATGCCCCTGCCAGACTCCAACCCATCCATCAGTAGCTTCGCCGCCATCCCCGCCAACGAACTGGAGCATTTCAAACAAGCTGCTGCCGAAGGTGACAGCCAAGCCGCATTGAAATTGTCAGCCCATTTCGCTTTCTACGAGCAAAACCATGAGGCCGGCCTATACTGGCACATCAAAGCCGCCGAGCTGGGCCACCTGCAAGCCCAGGCCAACCTCGCCCATATTTTCTTCGACCAATACCAAACCGACCGGCAAGCAACCACACTGCACAACGCAGAAAAATGGGCGGAGGCCGCCCTCAAAAACGGCGCCGGTGCAGATATAAACGAACTGCTGCAAAACATTCGAGCCGCCAAAGCAAGATAAGGCTACCTGAAAACGAGTGCAGTGAGTTTCTGCGTAGCAAAAACAAGCGAGCGAGTTTCGCCAAAACAAACACAGCGAATTCCTGAGAAGCTAAATTTTCGATACACCAGCAACAGGCTACCTGAAAGCCCAGGCAGCCTTATCCACTCCCCCATGTCCACACAACCCTTCCAACTCAACCCCCAGCAGCTCGAAGCCGTGCATTATCTTGGCGGCCCCCTGTTTGTGCTGGCCGGTGCCGGCAGCGGTAAAACCCGCGTCATCACCGAAAAAATCGCCCACCTCATCCGCGAAGTGGGCTACGCCCCGCACAACATCGCCGCCATCACCTTCACCAACAAAGCCGCCGCCGAAATGCAGGAGCGCACCGCCGCCATGCTCGGCAGCCGCCAAACCCGCGGGCTCACCGTCTGTACCTTCCACTCTCTCGGCATGCGCCTCTTGCGCGAAGAAGCCCAGCACATCGGCTACAAAAAAAACTTCTCCATATTCGACGGCTCCGATAGCGGCAAAATCATCGCCGAGCTGCTCGGCAGCAGCGGCCGCGACGCCGTCTTCCGCGCCCAACACAAAATTTCCCTGTGGAAAAACGACCTGCTCACACCCGAGCAAGCCTTTCAGGTAGCCTCCAACGAATGGGAGCGCCAAACCGCCCAGCTCTACGCCGGCTATCAGGAAACCCTGCACAGTTACCAAGCCGTCGATTTTGACGACCTCATCCTCCTGCCCACCCGCCTGCTGCAAAACGAAGCCGGCATCCGAATCAAATGGCAGATGCGCCTGCTGCACCTCCTGGTGGACGAATGCCAAGACACCAACACCTGCCAATACACCCTCATGAAGCTGCTCACCGGCGCCGAAGGCCGCTTCACCGCCGTGGGCGACGACGACCAAAGCATCTACGCCTGGCGCGGCGCCAATATGGAAAACCTCCGCCTGCTCCAGCAAGACTACCCCGCTCTCAAAATCATCAAGCTCGAGCAAAACTACCGCTCCTCCGCCCGCATCCTGCGCGTGGCCAACCAAGTCATCGCCAACAACCCCAAGCTCTTCCCCAAAACCCTCTGGAGCCAATACGGCGAAGGCGAGCCCGTTCGCATCATCGCCTGCCAAAACGAACAACACGAAGCCGAATACGCCGCCGGCAGCATCATCCGCCGGCGCAACCAAAGCGGCGACAGCCTCAACTACGCCGACTTCGCCATCCTCTACCGCAGCAACCACCAAGCCCGCCTGTTTGAAGAAGCCCTGCGCAGCGCCCACATCCCCTACCGTGTTTCCGGCGGCCAAAGCTTCTTTGAAAAAGCCGAAATCAAAGACATCCTCGCCTACCTGCGCCTGCTCGCCAACCCCGACGACGACCCCGCCTTCCTGCGCGCCGCCACCACCCCCAAACGCGGCATCGGCGATGCCACCCTCAGCAGCCTCAACCACTACGCCGCCGCAGCCTCCTGCAGCCTCTACGCCGCCGCCAACACCGCCGAAGCCCTAGCCCGGCTCCCAACCGCCGGCCGCGAAGCCCTGCGCCAGTTCACCGCCCTTATGCAAAGCTACCAAAGCCGCGCCCAAAGCGAGCCCGCCGGCAGCCTCATCCAAGAGCTCCTGGCCGACATCCGCTACGAAACCTACCTGCTCGAACACGAAGAAGGCAAAAGCGGCGAAATCAAATGGCGCAACGTGCAAGATTTATGCGCCTGGCTGGCCAGAAAAGGCGAACAAGACGGCAAAACCCTGATCGAACTTTCCCAAACCATCGCCCTGATGAACCTGCTCGACAGCCGCAGCAAAGAAGAAACCGACACCGTCACCCTCTCCACCCTGCACGCCTCCAAAGGCCTCGAATACCCCCACGTTATCCTCGCCGGCTGCGAAGAAGGCCTCTTCCCCCACGCCGACAGCGTAGAAGAAGGCAACCTCGACGAAGAGCGCCGCCTCATGTATGTCGGCATCACCCGCGCCAAACACAGCCTCACCCTCACCCACTGCGTCAAACGCCGCCGCCAGGGCGGCTGGCAATTCCCCGAGCCCAGCCGCTTTATCGGCGAAATGCCCCAAGCCGACCTCAAAATCCTCGGCCGCAAAGGCGGCGAACCCATCGTGAGCCACGAAGAAGGTAAAGCCAACCTGCGCAGCATGCTCGATATGCTCAACGCCAAAATGGGGCAGAACAAATAAACATATAGCGGGCTGAAGTGGCTTCCAATACAAAGCAGTAAGCCGCAGACAGCACAAAAGCACAGCAAGGCGAACCCAGGCCGTAGCGGAAGTTCAGTTGGTTTGCTATGCCACTAAAAGGCTACCTGAAAACGAGCGCAGCGAGTTTCGCTAAAACGAGCGCAGCGAGTTTCGCCAAAACGAACGCCGTGAGTTTCTGCACAGCACAAACGCAGCTTCAACGAAGATAAAAACCGAGCACGTGCGCTCCGCACACCTGCCATACAGAACATCGGCTTGCCAGCTGCCGCCCCCGCAGGCTACCATGCCGCACATAAACGATACCGATACGACCTAATCCGGAGCCCAAATGGATTCCCCCCGCGAACACGCCGTACCGCCGCACCAACAGCAACACCGCTGCCGCCAGCATGGCCTTCATGCTGCGCACAGCGGTGTTTTTGTTTGACGGGTACTGGTGCGGAAGAGGCTACCTGAAAACAGGCGGTGAAGATTGGTGAAGAGCAAAGGAAAGGTTTTCAGGTAGCCTCTCAAGATTCCGGATATGCTGCTGCCGGACAAAACAAAATTAACTAGGAAAAACATGATTACATTAAGAGACATCACCCAATTAATCGCCATGCTGTATTG
>NZ_DBHKXY010000016.1:0-35493 GCF_057315495.1 Eikenella sp. | reverse complement strand
CCTTGCAGGATAAGGCTTGCGGGGGGCTTTAGCACCTTTTTTGTTACTTATGCCTCATTCTCCATTTTCAGTTTAACAATCTTTTGTCGGACACCTCCACAGAGGCAAACCCACATCTACATCGGCTTCAACACCATTAGAAAATACATCACCACTGTGGCGCAGAAGGCCGGATAGCCCAGCATTTCCCACCAAAATTGATAGCGTTTGTAGCTGGCCGGCAGCGTATTTTCGCCCGCCTGCCAAGCCGCAGCCGCCTGGCGCGCCATCTTGATTTGCAGCCACACTACCGGCAGCCAGCACACCCCTGCCAGCGCATACAGCGCCAGCGTCCACCTCACCCACAGCCACGCCCCGCCCCACGTGAGCGGCATGCCTAAATGATGCAGCATCCACAAACCCGAGAGCGGCTGGAAAATCACCGCCGGCGTGGTGAACCACCAATCCGCCTTCATCACCCATTTCGACACCACCGCCTGCGCCGCCACCGAGCCGGAACGGTTCGCCCAAAACAGATAAAACGCCGTGCCGAAGCCCGTGCCCACCATCAGCGTGGCCGAAATAATGTGCAAGGTTTTCACCACCATATAAGTATTCATGATTCACTCCTAATCATTGTTTCTAAACAAATAAAATAACACTGCCAAAATCGGCACATTCTTAACCAGCGGCGCAAACGGGTGCAGCCACATTTCAGGCAGCCTGCACGCCACAATCACGCTGTAGCCCAGTACTACGGCAAATTGTGCCAGCCATATAAAACGGTAATTTCTGAATTTTGTGAAACATAAAATCCCAAAAAATATATCTAAAGCCGATGAGGCATAAAACGCTACCGTCTGCCATTCTGCCGCAATACCCGCCTTGCCCAGCAAATCCAACGACACATCCGCCGCCGTCAGAGCAGGCTGTATCCCGCTCCAAAGCCATAAAAAACCCATCGAAAACCGCAACACGTCAAGCCGTTTCATTTTCAATCCTTTCGAACACACTATTCTGGCCAAGACCGCCGCGCTCACTGTGTCGTAGGGCACAGTTATCATGATTGCTGCCGGCAGCTAAAGGAATACCACCGCCGAAACCAGCACTCCGACCACCAGAGGCTGCCTCAAAGGCTACCAGCCGCCAGCTAGCAGAAATCCCTAACTACCCACGCCTTTGTAATGATGCAGGCTACCTGAAACTAGTTTATTTATTATTTCCTAAATTTCTGTCTATAGAGAAATAAAGATTCAAAAATTTAGCGGAATTATCCGCATAAATTTAAGAATTTACATCCCTCAGGCAAGGCTACCTGAAAATATCCGGTAATGTTTCAGGTGGCCTATTCACCTGCAAACTGTTTCAACGGAAAAATTTCTGAATGCCCGCGCCCAGCTTCAAAATCTTCACCATGGTGCCTGTGGAAAGTTTCAGCATTTCATTGGCCCAGATGGTGAGGGTGCCGATGAAATCGTTGGTTTGCCGGATTTTCTGCTGCACGGCCTCGTTTTCCTGCGCGAACTCCGGGCTGTCGATTAAGGTTTGCAAAAACTGCCGGGTGGGCTCGATTTCGCGCTGCATCCGTACTTCGGCAATGGTGCGGAATAGCGTCCACACATCATCCGAAGTGGCGAAATGGTCGCGCCTATCGCCCATGATGTGCACGGTGTGCACCAATAACAAGCCTTGCAATTCTTTGATACTATTGGAAACATTAGAGCGAGCCATGCCCAGCGTTTCGCAAATTTCTTCGGCATTCATCGGCCGCCCGATGATATACAGCAGCGCATGGATCTGCGCCACGCTGCGGTTCACGCCCCACTTGGAGCCCATCTCGCCCCAGTGCAGGATAAATTTTTCAGTAGTTGGGTTCAGTTTCATAGTGAGACGAAGTTTATTTCCATCTTTAATTTCTGTCAATACAGAAATTATGAAATATTTTTCAGGTAGCCTTTCATGGTCGTGTTTTAGCCATAAAAATTTCAGGTAGCCTCAATCATGCTGCAGGCTACCTGAAACTGTTTTCTTGCTGATTACACGTCTTCCGGTGCCAGCTCAATCTGGGTGGCGCCCTGCTCTTTCAAGCCGGCCTCGGCTTCCTGCCAGGCCTGATTTAGCTGTGTGCAGGCTTCGCCTTCGGTTTTGAGGCCGAACAGCAGGCGATAGCGCTGTTCGGCGGTGGGGGTGGCGGGCAGGCTGAAACTGCGGATGCCGGGGTAGCGCTGTTCAATGCTAGCCATTAGGGCGCTGATGCGGGATTCGGGCAAGTTGATCCAGGCGCTGATGCTGCGGCGTTCGGTTTGGTGTTGGAGATGGGCGTAGTATTCGTCGAGCACCCAGGCAGCCATGGGCTGTGCCATCACGGGGAAGCCGGGCAGGAAGTAGTGTTCGCGGATGGAAAAGCCGGCGATGTTGTTGTAGGGATTGGGAATCAGGCTGCTGCCTTGGGGAAACTCGGCCATGCGCAGGCGGATTTGGTGGCCGTGGCTGTCGAGGCTGTCGCCGTGTTTGAGGGATACGGCTTCGATATTGGCGGCGGCCTGCGGGTGCAGCACCAGCGGCAGGCCGAGGGCTTCGGCAGCGGCTTGGCGGGTGTGGTCGTCGGGCGTGCTGCCGATGCCGCCGGTAACAAAGGTGGGCAGGCCTTCGGCAAAGCTTTGGCGCAGGCGGTGGATGAGGATTTGGCGGTTATCGGGTAGGTATTGCACTGAATCGAGCTGCAGGCCTCGCTCTTTGAGCAGCTGTTTGAAAAAGGCGAAGTGTTTGTCTTGGCGGCTGCCGTGCAGGATTTCGTCGCCGATGATGATAAGGGAAAAGGACATGAGTTTTCCTTAGGAAGGAGGGCTACCTGAAACTGTGGCTGATGCTTTCAGGTAGCCTCTATGCAAATAACAGGCTAGCTGAAAACTGGATTGCTACTTGAGCCTCCCTGCAGCCTACAACTTTCAGCCAGCCTTTGCTGCTTAATAGCTGGTGGCCGGCATCGGGCAATACTGGATGGATGCGGGGCGGGTGGGATGTACTTCGCCATTGGCCTGCGGCAGGATTTCCACCACGGCCACATCGCAACCGTTCCCACCGCGCGAATATTGCACTTCATAATCCTTGCCGGCCTGCGGGGTGAGGCTGGCGGCAAGTCGGCAGCGGTTTACCTGGCTGGTGGTTTCGGTGGAAAACGCACCGTCGAGCACCAACACTTTGCCAGCAGGCACCACAAATTCTTTATACGATTCACGGAACAGCACGCCGGTATCGGCATTCACGGTGTTGCTGCGCTGGGTGGCAGGCATGCCCACGGAAAGGTTGCGGATACGGCGCGGCAGGCCGCCGGTGAAACGGGTATGGCGGCGGCGGCCTTGTTTTTCTGCCCATTGCTCGCAGGTGCTGTTTGGAATCATGCGAACTACATCGCGGCCGTATTGGCCGTAGATACGCAGTCGGGCTTGGTTTTGCGCGTTATACGGCACTTCGCGGTGTACGATTTGCGATTTCTGCGACATAAAACAACCGCTTAAAGCTAGTGTAGCACAAATCGGCAGCAATAAACTGATTTTCTTCATAAGACGTTCTCCGTTGGGTAAAAGTCAAGCTATTCAGCTACAGCAAATCCAAAATCTGCCCGGGCGCATCCAGCCGCGCATCGGCCGGCCATTCGTGCACCGGGTCGCTCTCGGCAATGTAGCCCCAATTGGCCAAGGCAGTGGCCATCCCGGCATTTTTGCCCGCCACCATATCGCGCTCGGCATCGCCCACATACAAGCAGCGCTCCGGTGCAATGCCGATTTGCTGGCAGGCATGGTGCATCGGCAGCGTGCTGGGTTTGGATTCGGCACAAGTATCGCCGCTCACCACCACCGCAGGCGGAGCAATAAAGCCCAGTTCGGGCACGAGCAGGCTGGTAAAACGGTGCGGCTTATTGGTGATGATACCCCAGGCAATACTGCGGCGAGCGAGCTGCTCGAGCATGGGGTTGATACCTTCAAACAGCACGGTTTCATCGCAAAAACCGTGCTCGTATTCGGCCAAATATTCCTGCCGCCAGCGCGAGTGGTCAGGATGGCCTTTTTCAATGCCGGTGCCCAGCTTAATCAGATAGTTGGCGCCGTGGCTGGCCACCGGCCGGATTTGCGCCATCGGTACGGCAGGCAGGCCGTTCCTGGCCAAGAGGCGGTTGAGAGCGCCGCCCAAATCCAATGCAGTGTCGGCCAATGTGCCGTCTAAATCGAATAATACAGCTTGAATCATAAGGTTCTCCAAAGAAGGCGGATGAGGCTACCTGAAAAGTATCTAGCGCAACCTTTACCGCCGCTTACCACAGCCGCGAATTATAGCGTAGGAATAAAATCCGGTTAAAAATTTGCTGCCCTACTCCGCCTAATACCTTGCTGTAGCGGAAAAATCCATTTGCTGCACCGTCTTTACAATTCCAACCGCCCTGCCCCGCCGCGCCCAAGCTGGTACAATGCGCCGCATTCCGTTTTGATTCGCACAAAGGAAAAACGATGAAAACCCAAACCTTCCGCCTTGCTGCCGCAGCCGTTTTGGCTATGGCCATCGGTAGCGCCCAAGCCGGCGGCATCGAAGCCCTGCAAAAATTCAACGCCGATACCGATGGCATCAGCGGCAGCTTCAGCCAAAGCGTGCAAAGCCGCAACAAAACCCGCAATGCCCAAGGCCGCTTCAGCATCCTGCGCCCCGGCCTCTTCAAATGGGAATATACCAGCCCCTACAAACAAACCATCGTAGGCGACGGCAGCCACATTTGGCTCTACGACATCGACTTGGCGCAAATCACCAAAACCGCACAAAACCAAGCTATCGGCGACAGCCCCGCTGCCATCCTCTCCAATAAAGACGCCCTCTCCGCCAGCTACACCCTGAAAGAAGACGGCTCCGCCGGCGGCATCGACTACGTATTGGCCACGCCCAAACGCTCCAACGCCGGCTACCAATACATCCGTCTCGGCTTCAAAGGCGACGACCTAGCCGAAATGCGCCTGAAAGACAGCTTCGGCAACCAAACCACCATCAAATTCAACAACCTGAACACCCGCCCCAACCTCTCCCGCAGCCAATTCCGCTTCACCCCGCCGCAGGGTGTGGATGTGCTGACGCAGTAAGGGCAGTTGAATGCTTGAAACAAAAAGAAAGGCTACCTGAAAGTTTCAGGTAGCCTTTTGGGTTAAATAATAAATTGGAAGATTTTATTCAATTAAAGTTCGCAAGTTTTAATATACATTAAATGCGAGCATAGGAAATCTGGTGTATCAAAGCTCAATTATGATTTACTGAATCATTCAAAGGAGACTTTACTATTAAATCCAGTATATCCTATTCATTTAAAACTTCTCTTATAATCGAGTCTGCTTGACATCTTGATAAAATACTAGCAAATGATCCTATTTGTTTACAATATTTTTCTGCAATATCCTTGTCTGATGATATAAAAAACTCTAATGAACAAGAAGAAATAAAATTTCTAATTTCTTCGATTGAATACTCATGACTTCTATCACTTGAACCAATCAAGCAAGTATTACTATCTAAAGGCATAACAATTAATCGTATCTTATCATCTTTATCATAAAACGGCTTTTGTATACCTAATGAGTTTATAAATACGACAATAGAATCTCCTAAAATTAATATCTCTTTTGTCTTAATAATTCTAAAATTTAGCCTAGAAAAAATATTAATCTTCTCCTCTGGTGCGATTGTTTCTTTTAGTGTTTTTAAATGTATTTCTTTTATTTTGTTATTTATAATTTGTGAAGAAAATTCCTGCCTCAACTGTGTAGCCATTATAGGCATAACGCTATCGGGTAGATAATAAAGCAACAAATTTGGATCTTTTTGAATAGTTCTTGTCAATATTTTCTTTTGTTTATTTGAAATCTGAACCTTATCAATTATATCTTTAATAAATTTTCTATCTCTTTTTATTTTCCTAACTAAATAATCATAAAATAAAGTCTTATTTTCAAAAGTATCAGAAATAGCTTGGACTATATTTTTTATAGCTTGGGAAAAATTTACCCTTAGGCTTCTAGTTCTAATTTCAAATTGGGCAACTAATTTAGCAGCCACTTCTCCAGATACAGGGTTATTATTATCATATTTTTTTAAGCTATTAACTGTTTTTGATATTATCTCCTCCTCTTTGGTTATAAGTTCATCAACAATTATATCATTCTCTTTTGTATAGAAATATCCTTCCACACCAACATTTTGTATATTTGATTGATATGGATTTCTATCTACTCTAGCCACCCAAGTTTTTGCTCCATTTTTTTCAATCGTGAACCCTCTTTGTAGGAATTGCGGAATATAGTGTTGCCTTTTTCCTGCCATGTTTTTATACCTCAATCTCTATTCATCTCAATGCGCCTCTTCCCAATTCATTCCCACGCCAACCTCAGCCACAAGCGGCACGTTCAACATCCCTTCGTCCACTTTTGCCATAATCTGAGGCAGTTTTTCTTTGACTAAATCCAGTTCGGCTTCGGGTACTTCCAACACCAGTTCGTCATGCACCTGCATAATCAGTTTGCTCTTCAGGCCGTCTGAAACCAGCCAGCGGGACACGTCTATCATGGCGCGTTTGATGAGGTCGGATGCGGTGCCCTGCATGGGGGCGTTGATGGCGGCGCGTTCGGCTCCGGCGCGGGCGTTGGCGTTTTTGTTGTGGATGTCGGGCAGGTAGAGGCGGCGGCCGAACAGGGTTTCGACGTAGCCTTGGGCGGCGGCTTGTTCTTTGGTGCGCTGCATGTATTCGGCGACGCCGGGATAGCGGGCGAAGTAGCGGTCGATAAAGTTTTTAGCAGAGATATTGTCGATGCCCAATGATTTGGCGAGGCCGTATTGGCCCATGCCGTAGATCAGGCCGAAGTTGATGGTTTTGGCGTAGCGGCGTTGTTCGGGCGAGACGTTTTCGGGGACGATGCCAAATACTTCGGCGGCGGTGCGGCGGTGTACGTCTTCGCCGTTTTGGAACGCTGTAATCAGGGTTTTGTCGCCGGAGAGGTGCGCCATGATGCGCAGCTCGATTTGGGAATAGTCGGCGGAAACGATGACGCTGCCTTGCGGTGCGGTAAAGGCGCGGCGCACGCGGCGGCCTTCGGCGGTGCGGATGGGGATGTTTTGCAGGTTGGGGTTGTTGCTGGCGAGGCGGCCGGTAATGGCGATGGCTTGGGCGTAGGTGGTATGCACGCGGCCGTCTTTGGGGGAAATCATTTCGGGCAGTTTGTCGGTGTAGGTGGATTTGAGTTTTGCCAAGCTGCGGTTTTGCAGGATGATTTTGGGCAGGGGGTAGTCGGGCGCGAGCTGTTCGAGCACGGCTTCGTTGGTGGAAATGCCGCCTTTGGCGGTTTTTTTCAGGCCTTTGGTGGGGATGCCCATTTTGTCGAACAGGATTTCTTGCAGCTGTTTGGGCGAGTTGAGGTTGAACGGCTGGCCTGCGGCGGCATAGGCTTCTTGTTCAAGCTTCATCAGCTCGGCGCCAAGTTCCGCGCTTTGGCGGGAGAGTTCGGCGCGGTCGATTTGCACGCCGTTGCGTTCCATTTCAAACAATACCTGCGCGACGGGCAGCTCCATTTTTTCATACATTTCAAGCTGTTTGCCGTCCATTTGCGCGCGCAGGTGTGCTTCGAGGCGCAGGGCGAAATCGGCATCTTGGGCGGCGTATTCGGTCGCCTGTCCGATAGCGACATCAGCAAAACCGATTTGCTTCGCGCCTTTGCCGCACAGCGATTCGTAGGTAATGGTTTCCAAGCCGAGCCAGCGTTCGGACAATTCGTCCAAGCCGTGTCCGAGATGGCTCTCAATAATGTAGGAAGCGAGCATGGAATCGCCGGCAATGCCGTTCAGGGCGATGTCGTAGTTGGCGAAAACGTGTTGGTCGTATTTGAGGTTTTGCCCGATTTTTTTCAGGGCGGGGTTTTCCAAATGCGGTTTCAGACGGCCTAATACGTCTTGCAAATCAAGCTGTTCGGGTGCGGCAGTCAGGCTGTGTCCTACGGGGATGTAAACCGCTTCGCCCGCTTGGAACGCGATGCTGATGCCGACCAGCGCGGCGTTCATCGCGTCTAATGACGTGGTTTCCGTATCGATGCCGATTGTGTCCGCCTGCGACAGTCTGTCCAACAAAGCGGCAAACTGCGCTTCGGTGGTAACGGCTTGATAATCCAGCTTTTCGGGCGCAACGGCTTTTTCAGGTAGCCTTTCAGACGGCGTTTCCATGTCCAACGCCGCCTGTTCGCCTATCGTATCGCTGCCGAACAAATCGCCGTCCGCCGCTTCGTGCATACGGCTTTCCGCTTCCTTCAACCAAGTGCGGAAGCCCCAGCGTTTGAAATCGACCGCAAGCTGCGACCATTTCGGCGAAGTGCGGCGCAGGCTTTCGAGGCCGTCTGAAAGCTCGGTGTGCAAATCCACATCGGTTTTAATCGTGACCAAATCATACGACAGCGGCAGTTGTTCCAAAGCGGCTTGCAAGTTTTCGCCGACCTTGCCTTTGACTTCGCCAGCGTGTTCCATCACGCCGGCCAGCGAGCCGTAGGCTTCCAGCCACTTCACCGCGGTTTTCGGGCCGCATTTTTCCACACCCGGCACGTTGTCCACCTTGTCGCCCATCAGCGCGAGATAATCGCGGATTTGGTCGGGGCGCACGCCGAATTTTTCCTTCACGCCTTCAATATCCAGCGTCTCGCCACTCATCGTGTTCACCAGCGTCACGCGTTCGTTCACCAACTGAGCCATGTCCTTATCGCCGGTGGACACCACCACGTTCCACCCTGCTTCACTGGCCATCGCCGCCAACGTGCCGATAACGTCGTCCGCTTCCACCTGCGGAATCACCAATACCGGCCAGCCCATCAGGCGCACCAAATCCGGCAAGGCTTCCGCCTGCGGGCGCAAATCGTCCGGCATCGGCGGACGCGTCGCCTTGTAGTCGGGGAACATCTCGTGGCGGAAATTCTTGCCCTTCGCATCAAACACCACCGCGCAATAATCGTGCACATAATCCGCCCGCAGCCGGCGCAACATGTTCAACACGCCATACATCGCCCCAGTCGGCGCACCGTCAGGCGCGGACAACTGCGCCATTGCGTGATAAGCGCGGTAAAGATAAGAAGAGCCGTCAACGAGGAGGAGGGTTTTGCGCATTTGGGCAACCGTTTGTGTGGAATAAAAACAGTGGGATTATAGCGCACAATAAGCAGGCTACCTGAAAGCCAGCCAAAACCGAGCGGCAAATTGCCGCTAGCCTTTGGCAGGTGTAAGAAAGGCTACCTGAAAACCGCGGCGATTGGGTTTCAGGTAGCCTTTTATGGGATGGATGACGGATTTGCTTTTATTGAGAAAATGCTTTTTATTGGCAAGCAAAATGGTAAAGCCGCCCTGCTCTGGAGCAAGCTCAAGGTCGGTTGTAAGCGGTGCGGTAGTGAGGCTCAAACAACGTGGGTTGCTAAGTGGCACAAATTGCTCGGCCGTTTTTTCAGGTAGCCTTCAAGCCAGCCAGTCGTAGCATTGCTCCCACAGCAGGGTTTCTTCCGGCTTTTCGCGGCCGGCCAGCAAGGCTTGCTCAAAAGCGCGGCGAAAGGTGGCACGGGTGTGCGGGGCGGCGAACCAGACGGAAAGTTTGGTGACTAGATGCTCACGATGCGGGCGATGGTCGGGGAGATAACAGGCTTTATCCCAGTCTGGTTCGTTTGCGCCATAGGGTATGGTCAGATACAGGCTGATAAATTCGCGCAGGGCGTTGGTTTCAGAAGCAGATTTCGTCCACAGGGCGAGTAGCTCATCGGTTACGTCGAGACCTGCAAAGTGGAACATGACGAGCCACGTGGACAGGCAGCCTTCGTAGCGCGGAGCAGCGATTTGGTGTGCAAACCAGGCGGTAGCAAAACGGTGTAGCCAGCGGATTTCATCTTCCAGCCAGCATTCGGGCAGGTCGCAGCGCAATTTGTCGAGCAGCATTTCATCGAGAGAACGCACATCTTCATCGTTTACCAAGGCCTGCAAAATGCGCGGCAGGAAATGCTTCATATCGCGCGCTGTGGCGGCTTCGTCTGCCAGCGGTATACTGCCCAAATAGCCGGCCAAGTTGTTAGCGGGAATCTCGCGCAGCCGATAACTTAACAGCTCGTGCTGGCAGTCTTCGGGCATGCAGCATGCGCAGGTGCAGATGTTGAGTGGGAAATGAACCGTATAGGGGGCGAACAGCCGGTAGGCTTCTTCGATGAGGTCTTGCATTTGGCGACTCTGTAGTTAAGTTTCAGGTAGCCTGAATCAGTTGAAGGCTAGCTGGAATATGGCTGCTGTGATTTGAAGTATTCAGTATATCAGGCACTTTGTCGGATACCTTATTCGGCCTTTGGCTTGCTCGACCAATGGTTTACGATTGCAGGTAGCCTGAACTGGTTTGAGGCTACCTGAAACCAAACTGCTATTCCAGTTTTCAGGTAGCCTTTTTTCACAAATAAAAACGCAGGCTGTTGGCCAACCTGCGTTCCTTGAGGAGTTGCTGCTTAGTGCACGTCTTTCCAGTATTCCTTTTTCAGGAAGTAGGCCAACGGCAGCATGATGGCAAACAGGAACAGCAACACGCCGTAGCCGATTTGTTTGCGTTGCAGCTGCGCGGGTTCGCCCATATACACCAGATAGGCCACTAGGTCTTTGGTGTAATTATCGAACTCTTTGGCACTCACTTCGCCGTTAGGCAGGCGGCGGCTGTGCAGGCCGGTGGCCTCCCAATACAGTTTGGGCACCAGGTTGCCGTGTTCGTCTTTCACCATCACGGGCTGACCTTTGCTGTCAAGCTCCACCGCGCGGATACCCTGCTGTTCCCACAAGGGGTGCGGCATGCCGACTTTGTCGAACACCAGGTTGTTCCAGCCGGTTGGGCGGCTCGGGTCTTTGTAGAAGCCACGCAAATAGGCGTAGAGGTAATCCGCACCGCGCGAACGGGCAATCAGGGTTAAATCCGGCGGCTCGGCACCAAACCAGCGTTTAGCATCTTCCGGATTCATGGCAGACTGCATCACATCGCCGGTTTTATCGGTGGTGAACATCAGGTTTTTGCGGATTTCGTCTTCGCTCAAGCCCAAGTCCTGCAAGCGGTTGTAGCGCATACCGCTGGCCGAATGGCAGGAAAGGCAGTAGTTGGCGAAAATTTGTGCACCGCGTTGCAGGCTCACTTGGTCGCCCAAGTCGATATCTACATGTTCGTAGTGGCCGCCGCCAGAGGCATTGGCGCTTAGCGGCAAGGCCAACATCAGCGCGGCCAGCCAGTTTTTCCATTGTTTTTTCATTTCGCCGCTCCTGTTAAATGCTGTTGGCAAACAGATACGCACCCGCCAAGGTAATGGCTGCATACACAAAGAACATGATTTTTTGGCGGGTAGTGCTCATGGTTACGCGTTCCGGCACTGCTTTATCCGCATTCAGCTTGGTGTTCAGCAGTGTACCGACAAAGAAGAAGGCCATATACAGCACAGAGAACACACGGATCAGCAGAGTTTGGATTTGGAACGGATCGGCACCAAACAGGCGGACAAGCAGATAGAGATGATAAATGCTCACCAGCACCGCAAGCAGCATCACGCCACCCACCCAGCCTGCAGCAAACAGCGCAGCCAATGGCTGGGAGCCCAATTTCTGCTTAAATACAGCTAAGCTCGGGCGCTCCGGGCTGGTGTAAATCGGCATGCCGAGGAAGAACAGGAAATAGAAAATCGTGAACGATTGGGCAATTTCCGTTCTGAGATCGGTAGCCACCTGTGCACCAAGAATACCCAGGCCGATGAAGGCAATTAGGAACAGCACCAGCATAGTTTTGAAGGTGATGTTGCGGTAGCGCACGGATTTCACCGGTGAGCGGTCGAGCCAAGGCAGCAGAGCAATCAGAATCACTGCTGCACCCATGCCAATTACACCCCACACCTGCGTGCCAGCAAACGAGGGAATAGCGCGCAAGATGGCGTAGAACGGAGTGAAATACCACACTGGAGCGATGTGAGCCGGAGTTTTTAGCGAGTTGGCCGGGTCAAAGTTGGGCGCTTCGAGGAAGTAGCCGCCGCCTTCAGGTGCGAAGAACATGATGGCGCAGAACACAATCAGGAATACCACCACACCCAAAACGTCTTTCACGGTGTAATACGGATGGAAAGGGATGCCGTCGAGCGGGATACCGTTTTCATCTTTCAGCTTTTTAATTTCCACACCGTCGGGGTTGTTTGAGCCCACTTCGTGCAGCGCAATCAGATGCGCCACTACCAGACCAACCAGCACCAGCGGCACAGCAATCACGTGCAGCGCAAAGAAGCGGTTGAGCGTAACGTCGGAAACGTTAAAGTCGCCACGAATCCAAGTGGACAAATCCGGGCCGATTACCGGGATGGCGCCAAACAGATTGATGATTACCTGCGCACCCCAAAACGACATTTGGCCCCAAGGCAGCAGGTAGCCCATAAAGGCCTCTGCCATCAGGGCGAGGAAAATCAGCGCGCCGCACACCCACACGAGTTCGCGTGGTTTTTTGAACGAGCCGTAAATCAGGCCGCGGAACATGTGCAGATACACTACGATGAAGAACATCGAAGCGCCGGTGGAGTGCATATAGCGGATAATCCAGCCGCCGGACACATCACGCATGATGTATTCCACTGCCGTAAATGCGGCAGGCAGATGGTATTGGTTCAGATTGCCGTCCGGTTTGTAGTTCATCGTCAGGAAGATGCCACTGACAATTTGAATCACCAGCACCAGCAAGGCGAGCGAACCGAAGAAATACCAAAAATTGAAGTTTTTCGGTGCGTAATATTCGGTTACGTGTTCCTTCATCATTTTCGAAAGGGGGAAACGCGCGTCCACCCAGTCGAGCAATGCTTTGGCTTTATTATTGGTTTGATTGGTCATGATTTGTTCCCCGGTATCAGCCGTCTTCGCCCACACGGATGGTGGTCTCAGATAGGTATTTATAAGGAGGAATCACCAGATTGGACGGTGCCGGCACGCCTTTGTACACGCGGCCGGCCAAGTCGAATTTGGAGCCGTGGCAGGGGCAGAAGAAACCGCCCTTCCAGTTCGCACCCAAATCAGCAGGAGCGAGGTCGGGACGGAATGTGGGCGAACAACCCAAGTGGGTACAGATACCAATGGCCACCCAGATACTATCTTTGCCTTTAATGGAACGCAGCTCGTTTTGGCAGTATTCCGGCTGCTGATCGGCAGCAGTAGAGGAGGGATCGACCAATTCGCCGTTTAAGGAAGGCAAATCCTTCAGCTGCTGCTCGGTGCGATTGAGCACCCAGATTGGCTTGCCGCGCCATTCAGCGGTAACCAACTGGCCGGCTTCGATTTTGCTTACATCGATGTCGATCGGCGCACCGGCCGCTTTAGCCTTTTCCGAAGGGAAAAAGCTGGCAACGAAAGGCGTGGCTACACCCAGTGCGCCCACGCCGGCAGCACCGGCAGTGGCCAGCACCAAAAAGCGCCGCCGTTCCTGATTGATTTCTTGGTTAGTCATTACTCAATCATCCTAATACTCTGAAAAAACCGAAATACTGAGGCCTTTGCACAACAGTCGTTGTGGCACCGTAGGGTGGCAACTTTGCAAAGGCCTCAATGCTGCCAATAGTGCAGCGGCGTGATTTTACCTTAATCTAAATCAACACTTAAAGCAATATTTGAAATAAAGTAAAGATTTGTCTTACCACCGCGGGTTGTGTGGGCATAAGTGCAACAATGCAACCGCTTGTTGGCATGATAAAAATGCCGCCAAAGGCCACCTGAAAAACAAAATGTAAAGATTACACTGCCCAGTTCAACTCAAGCCGGATTATCTTCATCAAAGAACAAGCATTCCAGCGGCCACTCCTGTTGTAGCCGTGCCGACAGCGCTTGGATGCCGTAACGTTCGGTTGCATGGTGGCCGGCACTCACAAACAGCACGCCATTTTCCTGCGCCAAATGATATTGCGCTTCGGAAATCTCGCCGGTAACGAAGGTATCTGCGCCCATATCGATCGCCTGTTGGAAAAAACCCTGCGCCCCTCCGGTACACCAAGCCAGCTTACCCACCGGCCGCGATAAATCGCCGGCAGACACCGGTTGGCGCCCCAAACGCTCAGCCAGATTAGCCAGCAGTGTATGGCCGTCTGCCTCCGCCACCGGCGTACCGAACATCAGTAAGTTCTGCTCGCCGGTTTGACCTTCGATGTGCCATCCCATGCGTGCTGCCAGCTGTGCGTTATTGCCTACCTCAGGGTGGGCATCGAGCGGCAGATGGTAGCCGGCCATATTGATATTGTGCCGAATCAGTGTGGCGATGCGACGGTGTTTCCAGCCGGTAATGGTGATTGGCTCGCTTTTCCAAAACAGGCCGTGGTGCACCAGGAGCATATCGGCATCCTGCGCCACGGCATAATCGATGGCAGCCTGGCTGGCGGTAACGGCACACACGATTTTATGCACCTCTTCCCGCCCTTCCACCTGCAGGCCGTTGGGGGCATAGTCGTGGAATTCGGCAGTGCGCAAAAATTCGTTGCACCAGCGGATAATATCTTGGCGTTGCGGCATAGTTGGGCTCCATAGCGAATGGGTAATGGGCCTATTGTATTTTCAGGTAGCCTTGGATGTATTGCAGGCTACCTGAAAATATTGCTTGGGTTACACCGGATTGATTGAACTGCAATCAACTTGTTAATTGGTTTTCAGGTAGCCTCGTATCTGAGGCTACCTGAAATCGGTGTGGGCGGTTTATTTATTAGCGAGTTTGATGAGGTCGTCGGCCAGCTTACCAGCGGCAGTTTGGTAGCCTTGAGCGGTGAAGTGCACACCGTCGCGCGCACCTAAACCTTGCGCCATCCAGCTTTTCATACTGCACGCGCCACCCATGGCAGCCTGCCACGACCAATACAGGATTTGCTCCTGCTGCGCCACGTCGCGCTGCATTTGCTGCATGGCATCCAGATACGGCGGGCGTTGACCGCATTGACCATGCCGCCCTTTAAGCGACTCGGGTGCGCCAATAATCAGGATGCCGGCGCCGGGCAGCGCTTCGCGGATTTTGTGGATGGTATCGGCCCAAATACGCTTGGTTTGCGCCATATCGAGGTGGCTGTTAAACGCTTCGTTGGTGCCATAGGCCAGGATGACCAAATCAGCCTGGGTGGCCGACAAGTCCTGCTGCCAATCGGCACGCCAGCCGCTCCATTGTGAGAGCTGCGAGCCGTTGATGCCCATGGCGGATACGATTACACCGGGGCGGTTGTTTTCAATGTTGATGTGACCGATTTCCCAAATATCGCCGGCTTGGGCGCGGTAGCTGAGCGGCAGCCGTGATGTGAAGGAGAAATACTGCCAAGCGTTGCTGCCAAGGTTGGGCAGAGAGGCAACTTGGCTGCCTTGCGAGTCGTGCACCTTGAGCTCGCTGTCGGCAAACACGGGGCGGGCGGTGATGGTGATTTGCTGGGCTTCGCCAATGGGGCTGCGCGGATTAACGGTTACGCTGCCACCGCCGCCGGAGGAGCGGCTGAGAATGCCGCCTAGCGGAAAATCAGCACGGGCATTGCGGTTGCTCAGCACCTGCCAGCCGCTGCTGCTATGCAGCACTTGGGCATTGCGCTGGCCAGATACGGTGTTGGGATACACCCAGCCGATGCCGCCATCGCCCCACTGCTGCTGCAAACGGGTGCGCAATTCGTTGGTAAAGTAGTCGCCGGCGGTATGGGAGTCGCCCAGCTGGATGATACGGAATTTCACGTCGCCGCCACGGTTGAGCCGTTGCAGCTTATCGAGCCACACAGGCTGCCAGCTGCCGTAGTTGGTGAGCTCGGCTTTCTCTGGGGTGCCTTGGGCGGCTGTTTCGGCGCTGCAGGCCTGGCAGGCGAGCAGGCAGGCGGTCATCAAGGCCAGCTTGCGGCCTTTTTTGGAAAACAACATTACTCTAGCTATCCTTCAATTATGATTTTCCACTCGCCATCACGGTTTCGGAGGCGGCAGGGGTGGCTGGCGCAACGGCATTGGCAGGTCGGTAGTCGATACGGCCTGCTATCTGGTCGGCCAGAAACTGTTGTCCCTTTATGGTGAAATGAATACCGTCTTTGCTGCGCAAGCGGATGGTTTGCCCGTTGATGCTGATGCTGTCGCGGTATTGCCCATCTTCACCGCCCATGATTTTATCGGTGGGCAGCCAGATGGTTTTCCCGGCCAACTCGCTGGCAAACAGGCTGTCGAGGTAGCGCATTTGGGCATTGAGACGGCTACTCTTCATTATCGGCACGCCCAGCCAAATAATCTGGACATCGGCTGCCTTGGCGGCTGTCACAATGCGTTCGATACGCTGTCGATACACCTGTTCCCATTCTGGGCTTTGGAATTTCAGGTAGCCTCGGGTGCCCGGTTCGGGATTGGGGAAATCCCAAGGGTCGTTCGGCCCAAGAAACACCACCAGCAACCTGATTTTTTGATCTTCCCGCAAGGTTTTTTCTATAGTAGCCGGCCAGTCGAAGAAACTGGGGTAGGACAGGCCGGTGCTTTGGCGGCTGAGATTGAGCGAATCGATGCCGTATTGGCTGCTCAACCATCTTTGCACGTGCGGCGCCACACCTTCCATCATGGAATCGCCGGCAAAAAATACTTTATCGCCAGCCGACAACTGCACGCGCTCTGGCAGCGGTTTAGGCGCAGTATTTTGCGCCACAGCCGGTGCGGAAGCAGGTTTGGCTTCGGCTTCAGACGGCACGGCAGGTTCAGTAGGCAATACGACTATACTCGGTGGCGCATGCTCGGCGGTATGCTGCTGGCGCCAGCTTTCATTTTTGGTTTCCAGCCAGCTTAAGGCGGCTTCGTGCTGCTGCAGAGCCGCTTGTTGCCAACGGCTGCCGCTACGCCACCAGCTGTAATCATTTAATTTTTCTAAAGGGCTGGCGCGATGATAGGTTTGCTGCCAATAGGCGTTGATGGAATCTTGGCTGAACCACACCGTGAGCAGCGCAGTGAGCAGCATGGCCACATATAGCCGCCACACCGGTGAAGCAGGCTTGCTTGGTCTATCCGATGCTGGACTGGACAGACTGGCAGTATCTACTACGGGGCGGGCGGTTTTAGCCGGCCGTACGGTAGCATATTGCGCAGATTTTGCTTTACGCTGTGGCGCTTTATGCCCTGCTCTGGCTGTTTGGCCTGAGGCTACCTGAAAACGGGAGGACGATATAGTCTCAGCTTTAGCCGCTTTGGCCGCAGGTTTAGTTTTATGCTGGGCTGCGGCCTTAGCCTTGGTCTGCGTTCCGGATTTGGTTACCGCCTGTTCCGGCATCGATACCGGCAACTCCAGCTGTTCCGGACGTTTTTCCGCAACCGATTTGCGGCGCGCGGCTTGATCGCGGTGTTTGTGCTTATTGGCTCTACGCTTGGCTTTACTGGGGTTCATGACTGCCTAATCCTCTCTTATTATTATAGTTATTAAAAGTTAGCATACATAAAGCCGGGAATGCCGGAAGGGGCAAACACCATCAGCAGCCACATCGCCGCGCCCATCGGCAGCGGCCATGTCCACATCGGCAGGCGTTCCAACAGTGCCACTGCACCATTAAACAGCTTGGCCAAGAGGCCATATGCAGTCAGCGCCAGCACCATTGCACCCAGTACCAGCAGGGTTTCCAATTCCGGCATGCCGCTGCCGCCACCGCCGAACAACGAACGGAACATCAGCCCGGCATCGGCCAGGCTTTCGGTGCGGAATACCACAAAGGAGAAGCAGACGAAGTTAACGGTAAATAACACCGCCACCAATTTGCCCAAGCGGGACGAACCGGACAATTTCTCTCGCCCGCCCAGTATTTTATCGCCGATATTCAGCCCCACCAGCACCACGCCATGCAACGCGCCCCACAGCAAAAAATTCCAGCCGTGGCCGTGCCAAATGCCGGAGAGCAGCATGGCAATCATCAAATTAATCTGCGTGCGCCACCAGCCTTTGCGGCTGCCGCCCAGCGGAATGTAGATATAGTCGCGAATCCAAGTGGAGAGCGTGATGTGCCAACGGTCCCAAAAATCGCGCAGGTTAAACGCGCGCAGCGGCATGGCGAAGTTTTGCGGCAACTGAAAGCCGAGCAGCATAGCCATGCCCACCACCAAATCGGTGTAACCGGAAAAATCCATAAACAGCTGAACGGTGTAGCCGTACATTGCGGTAAGCACCGTGATGGCATCGTATTGCAGCGGGTTTTCAAATACCGGATCCACCCAGTTGCCGCCCAGCGCCCCGGCTAGCCACCACTTTTTGCAGATACCCAGCACAATCAGGCCGATAGCCAATGCCGGACGGATCATGACGCGCAGCTGTTCGCTGCGGATTTGCACCGCCATGCCGCCGTCTGTGCCATAAATGCTTTTCAATTGGCCGGCACGGGCAATCGGGCCGGAAGTAATGGTGGGGAAAAAGCTGAAATACAGCAAAAGCTCACGCCATTTAAGCCGCACGTCTTCATTGCGGTAGAGCGACACCAGATAAGCCACGCCTTGAAAGGTGTAGTAGGAAATGCCAAGCGGCATCAAAATGCCCAGTGCCGCATCTTGCCCGCCGCGCTGCAACAGCGGCAGGAAGAAATCCACATATTTGAAAAACGACAAATTCAATACTGCCAGCAGCACGCCTGCCGCGAGCCATCTGCGCCGAACCACCTGCGCCTTACCTTGCGACAAACCGGCCGCAATCAGCGTAACCCCCAGCGAAAACACCAACACCGCCACGGCAAAGCCCCAATGCAAATGCCACAGCCAACCCAAACCGGCAAACAGCAACAGCCAATTCTGCCAGCGCGGATGCTTGGCTAGCAGCCAGTAAATGGGGAAGAAGCACAGGAAAAAGGCAGCAAATTCGATAGACAGCAGCGGCATAAAATCAGCGCAAGGAAAGAAAGGGTTAATTCGTCGGCGAAAGAGCCGAATTATACTGTTTCCCGCTGCCGGGATAAAGCGTTTTACATATCCTGTGCCATACAAACTGGGTTTCAGGCAGATCGTTTTTTAGGTAGCCCCAGACTGGCCGGAGGCTACCTGAAAACATCAGCGTCAGCACAGTAAAAAATCCATTTGGCTCACCGCCCTACCCCTTTAGCAGCCAATTTGGTATCATAACGCCTTTTTATCTCAGCCACTGGCTCTATCCAAGCAATAGCAGCCCACCAGAAAACCATGAATAAGAACACCTTTATTATCGGCTTTATGCTGTTCGCCATCTTTTTTGGCGCCGGCAACCTGATTTTTCCGCCCACCCTCGGCCTCAATAGCGGCCCCGAATTCTGGAGCACCCTCCTCGGCTTCGTGATCACCGGCGTCGGCCTGCCGCTGTTGGGCATCGTGGTAAGCGCCTTCTACCACAACGGCTACAAAACCGCCCTCACCCGCATCCACCCTTGGTTTGCCGTTATTTTCCTGATGGCGATTTATCTCACCATCGGCCCTTTCTTCGCCATCCCGCGCACCGGCGCCACTTCCTACGAAATGGCCATGTTGCCCTTTATCGGTGAAGCCGGCCGCACCTCGCTTCTCGCCTTCACCGTGGTTTACTACGCTATTACCCTGTGGCTGAGCCTGACCCCCTCCAAAATGGTCGAGCGCATCGGCGCCATCCTCACCCCTGCCCTGCTCATCGCCATCCTTGCCCTGATCGGCAAATCCGTGTGGTGGCTCTACGGCAACCCGCCCACCATGCCGGCTGCCAACTTTGGCGATCAATCCGCCTTCCTGGCCGGCTTCATTGGCGGCTACCAAACCATGGACGTGCTTGCCTCCGTGGCCTTTTCCGTAATTGTGATTAATGCCATTAAGGCCAAAATGCCGGCGGATCAGCGCGATAACCAAGTGGTGATGAAGCAAACCTTTGTGGCCGGCATTATCGCCGCCGTATCGCTGGCTATTATTTATGTTGGCCTGGCCTGGGTAAGCAACCGCCTGCCCGTATCGCCCGACACCATGGCCGACTTAGCTGCCAAACAGCAAGACATCGGCTCCTTCCTGCTCAATACCGCCGCCTACCAAACCTTCGGCAGCTTCGGCCGTATCCTGTTCGGCATCATCGTTACCCTCGCCTGTCTCACCACCTCGGTCGGCTTGGTGACCGCCGTGGGCGAATTCTTCTACGGCCTGTTCCCGCGCATCCGCTACAGCAGTTACGTCATTGCCGTAACCCTCGTGAGTTTCATCCTGGCCAACCAAGGCTTGAGCGCCGTTATCGGCAAATCCGTGCCCGTGTTGATGGTGCTCTACCCGATTGCCATGACCATCCTGCTGCTGCTGATTATCGACAACTTCATCCGCCCGATGCCCCTGCTTGCCCACCGCCTCGCTACCGGCCTGGCTACCGCGGTTTCCATCCTCTCTGTAGCCGGTGCAGGTTTTACCGAACAACTGCCGTTGAAAGCCTATTCGCTGGAGTGGCTACCCTTCGCCCTGGCCGGGATTGTGCTCGGCGGCATCATTGGCAAAATGAGCAGCGGCAAACCGGCTGATCAGGAAGAGGTTTGATTGGTTAGAATACTTCCCATTGGAACCAGAAGGCTACCTGAAACACGGTGCGGTGCAGTTGCCGCAAAGTTTTCAGGTAGCCTTTTTATAGTGGATTAAATTTAAATCAGGACAAGGCGGCGAGCCGCAGACAGTACACACGTTACGGCAAGGCGAGACAACGCTGTACTGGTTTAAATTTAATTCACTATATACTCAGCCCAACCTATGTTTTCATTTAAGTTAAAGGCTACCTGAAATTCAGGTAGCCTTTGTATTACCGTCCATCAAATCTGGCCAATCCAAGCAATCCGCAATCACAGATCAGCCAAGCGCTCCACGCTCGGCGCGTAGTAGTAGGCACTGCGCTTGGCGGTGGACATATGTTTCAGCAGCAGGTCGATTTTGCCGTCTTTTTCACCGAACATGAATTTCAGCTGCTCGTCGATGTTGTGCAGGCTGGCACTGTAAGCGATGAATTGCAGGCCGTGCTCGCCGCTCACTTGGCCGAAAGGCAGGCTGCGGCGCACGATTTTCAGGCCGACGCCGTTTTCTTTGATGTTGGTGCGGCCCAGGTGCGAATCAGGCAGGCGGTCTTCGCGGGTAAATTCGATGTTATCGGCTTTACTGCGGCCGACGGCCTGCTCCTGCTCTTGCACGCTGATGCTGTCCCATTTTTTCAGGTCGTGCAGGTATTGTTGCAACACCACATAGCTGCCGCCCGCGCTTTTCCCTTCGGCGATGATGCCGACGGAAGCGATTTCTTCGTCGCCGTGCGGGTTTTCCGTGCCGTCCACAAAACCGTCTAGCCCGCGCTCTTCCGGCATACGGAAGCCGTGGGTTTCGTTTTTCACCTCAAGCGATTGCCCGAAAACCGCCAGCACTTTTTCTGCCAGCAGATAGTTCAGGCCGGTATGAGTGGATTGGATATGGATCATCAAATCGCACTGGGTGGCCGGGCACAGGCCGTTGCCCAGCGGTACGAAGGGGCAGATTTCTTCGCCTTCGCCGCTGTGGTTCAGATCGTGCCAGAAGTCTGCACCGAAGGCGATGGTCATGCCCAGCTCGTGGCCGGGGAAACGAGTTTGGCAGTCTGCCAGCGCGGCGAGGGCTTCGCGGCAGGCGGTTTTGACTTTGGCCTTATCGCGCACGTTGGCCTCGATATAAATGGCGGCGGTGATGGTTTCCGGGATGATGGCGGTTTGCGGGGTACTCATGCTGGCGATCCTTTCTTATCTTTCGGTATTGTTTTGGCGATGCACGCATTATAACAGCAGGCTACCTGAAAATTTGGCAGCGCTGTTTTTCAGGTAGCCTTTGCCGTATCGGCGGGGATACGGATAGGGCTAAACCAAACCCTGCCGCAGCTGCGCCAAGGTGGCGGGGCGGGTTTCCAAGTTTTCCGGCGACACGGCACGCACGTCGGCGCGGGCGGTGAATTGTACCAATGCGCTTTGGTTGTCGGGGCTGAGGTGGGGCTGCAAATCAGGCAGGCGGTATTGCATAAACACCAAGGCCATGCCCAGCGCAAGGTGGGCGACATCGCTGCTGACGGCATCCAGCTGCGGGGCGGCGGCCAGGCCTCGGCTGCAGGCGGCACGGGCGCGTTCGGTGAGCGGGTGGTCGGGGGTGTTTTCGGCTTTGAATTTTTGCAGGCCGAAGAGTTTCACCAGCTGGTCGAGCAGGGAGAAGGCAAAGGCGGCGGTGGCGGTTTGTTCGGCAGTACGCAGGGGGTGGCCGAGCAGGAAGTCCAAAATAAACGGGCTGTTGCCGATGACGGTGCCGCTATCGGTTTGCAGCACGGGCACTTGGGAGAATGGGTTGAGGGCTTGGAGCTCGGCGGGGTTTTCCCAAGGATTGGTGTAGGCAATGGCGAAATCAAGATCATGCCGCGGGAGGGCGGCGAGCAGGACAAGGCGGCCGTAGGGGGAAGTGGGGCTGGTGTAGAGTTTCATGGGTTTCCTTCGTTTTGATTACAGTTTGTTTTAACTTCGGTACAGCTAGGTTTTAACTTCGCAGAAACTCAGCTTCCTTCGGAAGCTTCGTTTTCAGGTAGCCTTATCCGGCGGCGGCAGCAATGGCGGCCTGCTGGTGCTGCAGTAGTTCGGCAATGCCTTTTTGGCCAAGCGCGAGCAGTTGGGTGAGTGCGGCGGGGCTGAAGGCGGCACCTTCGGCAGTGCCTTGAATTTCGATGATGTTGCCGGAGGCGGTCATTACGAGGTTGATGTCGCTGTCGCAACCAGAGTCTTCGGGGTAGTCCAAATCGAGCAGGGGCACGCCGCCGACGATGCCAAGCGATATGGCGGCCACAGCTTCGCGAATCGGGTTGTGTGCGAGTTTGCCTGTAGCAATCAGTTTGCTTATGGCCAGATGCAGGGCGACGTATGCGCCGGTGATGCTGGCGGTGCGGGTACCGCCGTCGGCTTGGATCACGTCGCAGTCGATCAGGATTTGGCGTTCGCCCAGCCGGCTCAAATCCACAGCAGCACGTAAGGAACGGCCGATCAGGCGTTGGATTTCCTGGGTACGACCGGATTGCTTGCCCTGGGCGGCTTCGCGGCGCATGCGGCTGGCGGTGGAGGCGGGAAGCATGCCGTATTCGGCGGTTACCCAACCTTGGTTTTTGCCGCGCAGAAAGGGCGGGACGGATTCGTCGATGCTGGCGGTGCAGATCACTTTGGTGTTGCCGCAGGCAATCAGGACAGAGCCGTCGGCATGGGGTAGGAAATGCGGGGTGATGCTGATATTGCGCAGTTGGTCGGGCGCGCGGCCGGTACGGATGGAGGCTGGGGACATGGTGTTCTCGCTATGTAGATGGGGGTTGGGCCTTGGTTTGGTAGAAACCTCGCTACGCTTCCTCTTCGTTGCTGCTCGGGTTTTCAGGTAGCCTCACGTTAGCCGGGGATGATTATACCGCCGGATGGCTCGCATTGCTTGGGAATACAGGCGCGGGTGGCTGGAATAGCTTTGATTTCAGCTATATAATCTAGCCATTCCAGCCCAAAAGGCTACCTGAAACCCCCGCCGGCCTGCACACCATGTCTGATTTAATCGTTTTCAACAAGCCCTATGGGGTTATCTGCCAATTCAGCCCGCACGAGAAACACCGCTCGCTGAAAGAGTTTATCGGGCTACCCGATGTTTACCCAGCCGGGCGGTTGGATACCGACAGCGAAGGCCTGCTGCTGCTCACGGCCGACGGCCGCCTGCAAGCCAAAATTGCCGACCCGCGCCACAAAACGGTGAAAACCTATTGGGCGCAGCTCGAAGGCAGCCCGGACGAAGCAAAACTGGATTTATTGCGGCACGGCGTAGATTTGGGCGATTTCGTTACCCGCCCGGCGCAGATCAGGCTACCTGAAAAATCGGAAACCGACCGCCTGTGGCCGCGTGTGCCGCCGATTCGGGTGCGCAAGAGTGTGCCGGATTTTTGGTTGGAAATCCGCATCAGCGAAGGTAAAAACCGCCAAGTACGCCGCATGACGGCCAAGGCGGGCTATCCCTGCCTGCGGTTGGTGCGTGTGGGCATCGGTCGGCTGGATTTGTGGCAGCTGGATTTGGCCCCGGGTCAATGGCGGCCTGCACCGTGTTTGCCCTAGCTCAATATTCGGCGTAATGGCCGTACTCTCGGTATGCCGTTTGCTTGGCATTTGTCTAATTGAATAACACGAGGTTTGATATGACAGATTTATCCCAGCAGTTGGCGCAGTGGCAGCATACTGCCCGTTTCCGTTTCCCCCTTTTAATCAAACCACGCGCGGAAGACAGCCATAAAGGCACTTTCGGCACGGTGGCTGTAGTGGGCAGCGCGGCCGGCATGTCCGGCGCCGGCGTGCTGGCGGCCAGCGCGGCCTTGAAAGGCGGGGCGGGCAAAGTGTGGCTCGGGTTTGCGCAAAACAGCCTGCCGATACCGTATCTGCCTAATTATCCGGAAATCATGATCACCACTGCCGCTCAGCTGGTGCAGCGGCGCGACATCAGCGTTTACGCTATTGGCTGCGGCTTGGGCATGAGCGATGCCTCGCGCCAGCTGTTGGAGCAGACCACGGCGGCGGCCATCCATACCGATGCGCCGCTGCTGCTGGATGCCGATGCGCTGAACCTGCTGGCGCTAGAGACTATGTTCCTGCCCAATAATGTGGTGCTCACGCCTCATCCGCTGGAAGCGGCACGCCTGCTGGGTATTACAGTGGAAGAGGTGCAGGGTAACCGCTACTTGGCGGCCTCTAATATTGCCGAGCGCTACGGCAGCTATGTGGTGCTCAAAGGTGCGAAAACCTTGGTGTGCACGCCAGACGGGCGGATTGTGTATGAAAACGACAGCGGCAACCCCGGCTTGGCCACCGCCGGCAGTGGCGACGTATTGAGCGGGCTGATGGCCGCCCTGCTGGCGCAGCATCTGCCCATGCAAGATGCGGCCTGTGCGGCGGTGTGGATGCATGGCACGGCGGCAGAGCTGCTCGCTGCCCGAGGCATCGGCCCCATCGGCCTGACGGCGGGCGAGATTGCCGATGCGGTGCGCGAACTGCGCAATCTGGCTGCGGGTTAAACTGAATCGTCGGCTTGCTACAAGCATAATTGCAGCGATAGAAAGGCTACCTGAAAGTTTCAGGTAGCCTTTATCGTATTTATGCAAGGCATCAGTTTGCTCATACTCTATCGGCGCAAGAAGGTGGAACGAATGCAACCTAACAAACCAAGATTTCCTAGCATTATAAAAACATCCAAGCCGCCCTTCCCTGCTATCACTCAGCCGAAGCCAAATAGAAATAGCAAAAGGCTACCTGAAACTTTCAAGTAGCCTTCAAGCGGCAAAATCAATCAGTTTTCATCCCGATCCAATTTCTGCGAGCCATGCTGTATTGGGTATTTACGTTGCAGCACTTGCAGATATTGGCGGTAGAACGCTTCAGTATTGCGTCCGGCAACTTGTTGGCGCAGCTCCGGCAGCTGCTGTTTGCTGTTTTCCGGCAGGCTGATGGCGCGTACTTCCACCACGGCGGCGTTGCCGTTGGGCAGGGTAATCACTGCATAGCCGGGTTTGCCGTTTTGCGGATGGGCTTTCACAATGGCGGCAAAGTTTTGCAAGCCAACAGCTTGTTGCAGCTGGGCGGCACCAGCTTTTTCCGGATTGCTCCATTGTAGGTTATCCACTGCTTTGCCAGCCTGCAGATTGCTCAGAGCTTGGGCAGCAGCGGCTTGTGCCAGCTTGGCGCTTTCCACAGCCACATAATCCTTACGCACCGCTTCCTTGGCTTCTTCAAAGCTCTGATTGCGGGCTTTGCTCACATCGGTGGCGCGCAGCACGCGCAATACGCCATTGCCCATATCCAATACTTCGGAATTGTGGCGGCGCTCGATTACCTCGGCGCTGAACATGGCTTCCTGCACGGCCTGCGGCAGATTGGCGGCGGCCGCTTCGGGCTGGCTTAGCCACTCTTCGTGTTTCTGCAGCGGCAGCTTCATTTCCTGCGCTACTTTTTGCAGGCTGTCCGGGTGGTCGAAGGCCAGTTGTGCCAACTGTTCGCGTGCATTGCCCAAGGCTTGGGCGGCTTTGCGCTGACGCACGCTCTCTTCCAGCTGGGCCTTCACGCTCTCAAACGGCGGTTTGGCTTCGCTGGCGGCGGTGGGCAAATTGCGGTAGGCCTCTTGCAATTCTTGTGCGCTAACGGTTTGCTGTTTGGCCAGCTCTTCCACGTTCAAATCGACAAACTCAAGCTTCACGGCCAAAGGCAGGGCATATTTGGCTTTGTTGGCTTCAAAATAGCTGCGTAAGGCGGCATCGATGGGCTGTACTTTGCTGGCAAAATCGGTCGCATTGAATGGCGCAGTACGCAACTCACGCTCGCTGCCGGTAAGGGCAAGGATTTGGTTAGCTTGGCTGTCGCTAACGATATTGCCATTGCTCAACAGGCTGATAAGGGTTTGGCGACGATACTGGCTGCGCATTTCCTCAATCAGCCGCTCTTCGGTAATCCCCCTTTGGCGCAGATAGGCTTGAAACTGCTCGGGGCTGAATTGGCCGTTAACTTGAAATGAAGGATCGCGCGTAATCACGCCCTTGATTTGCTCAATAGAAAGCTCGCCAACGCCCAGCTCTGCCGCACCCTGATCAAAATAGGCTTGCTGCACCAGGGATTGGTAAACGTCGTCTTTGCTGATGGGTTGGTCGCTATGGCGTGGTGCTTCCCTCAGCAGTTCCTGCACTTGCTCGGCAGTGATGTGGGTGTTGCCGATTTTGCTGATATAGCTGCTGTGCATACCCGAAGTGAGGGTTTGGGCACCGAATCCCACAAAGGTAACAGTAATCAGCCCAAGGAGCACTTGAGACAGGCGGCGGTGTTTTTCGACGATGGCAAACATAAAAATAAAAAGGAAATGTGGTGAAAATTAAATGTGGTATTGTAACGGTTCTGCGGGTGGCGGGCTATAGTGAATTAACATTACTTGCGCGATAGCTATAGTGTGGCTTTGCTATGTGCTGTTGTCCGCTGCCTTGTATTGGAAACAGATTTAATCCGCTACTATGATTACAGACAGCTTTTTATCGTCCGAATCTTCTGCTGCCCCGCCAGGCATAAAAGGCTACCTGAAAACATAGACAAGAAAAAAGACAGGCGGGAAAGCCTGTCTTTTTCCATTTATGCAAGAAGGTGCGGTTTACAGCGCGTCTTTCAACGCCTTACCTGCACGGAATTTCGGAGATTTGGCAGCCGGAATAATCAGTTCTTTACCGGTTTGCGGGTTGCGGCCTTTGCGTTCAGCGCGTTCGCCCACGTAGAAAGTGCCGAAGCCAACCAGAGTTACGGTGTCGCCTTTTTTCAGAGCGGTGGTAACAGCCTTGGTAAAGCCATCCAGTGCCTTGCCGGCAGCAGCCTTGGAAATGTCAGCTTCCTTAGCAATCGCTTCAATCAATTCAGACTTGTTCACGTTAAGTCCCTTTCTAGTTGAGGAGTAATGAAGAATCGGCCGATTGTGGTCGGCACCAATGCGTTTGTCTGCAACAGGCTGCTTTATAGCAAGTTCAAAATCATCGGTCAAGCAAATAAACGGCTGGAAAGCAGCTATTTTCAGCCAAAGCGGCAGGTTTGCGCCTTTCACACAACACAGCCTGCCGCTTTTCGCCTTAATGCTTGGTGGCGCGGCCACCGGATTTTGTCGGGGTTTTCGGCTTGGCCGCGGGCACGTCCTGCCAAGGTTGCGGCTGATATTCCAGGCCAAAGGAGAGCACTTCGTCAATCCAGCGCACCGGATGGATTTCCAGCCCTTCTTTCACGTTTTGCGGAATTTCTTCCAAATCTTTCACGTTTTCCTGCGGAATCAGCACATGCTTGATGCCGCCGCGCAGGGCAGCCAGCAGTTTTTCCTTCAAACCGCCGATAGGCAGCACTTCGCCGCGCAGTGTGATTTCACCGGTCATGGCCACGTCGGCGCGCACTGGGATGCCGGTGAGCGAGGACACGATGGCCAGCGTCATACCAATGCCGGCGCTGGGGCCGTCTTTAGGTGTGGCACCTTCGGGAACGTGCACATGGATATCGGTTTTCTCGTAGAAATCTGGTGCAATGCCTAACACTTCGGCACGCGAACGTACCACGCTCCAAGCGGCCGAAATAGATTCCTGCATCACATCGCCCAGTTTGCCGGTGCGCAGGATATTGCCTTTACCTTTGAGTGCGACGGCTTCGATGGTGAGCAGCTCGCCGCCGACTTCCGTCCACGCCAGGCCGGTAACCTGGCCGACACGGTTTTCATTTTCGGCCACGCCGTAATCGAAACGACGCACACCGAGGTATTCGTGCAGGTTGGCGGCATCCACCACCACGATTTGTGGCGCAGCAGCGCGTTTGGCGCCGGCTTTTTTATCTTGCTCCAATACCTGCTTCATCACCACCTTACGGCAGATTTTGGCGATTTCGCGATCAAGCGAGCGCACGCCGGCTTCGCGGGTGTAGTAGCGGATGATGTCGCGTACAGCACTTTCTTGAATATCGATTTCGCCTTTTTTCACCCCGTTGCGCTCAATCTGCTTGGGCACAAGATATTGCATGGCAATATTCACCTTCTCGTCTTCGGTGTAGCCGGAGAGTCGGATAATTTCCATGCGGTCGAGCAGCGCGGGCGGGATGTCCATGCTGTTGGAAGTGGCAAGGAACATCACGTTGCTCAGGTCGAAATCCACTTCCACATAGTGGTCGGCAAAGGAGTGGTTTTGCTCCGGATCGAGCACTTCCAAAAGCGCACTGGCCGGATCGCCACGGAAATCGCGGCCAAGCTTGTCGATTTCGTCCAGCAGGAACAGCGGGTTGTTCACACCGGCTTTAATCATGTTTTGGATGATTTTGCCCGGCATCGAACCGATATAGGTACGGCGGTGGCCGCGGATTTCGCTCTCGTCATGGATGCCGCCCAAAGCCATGCGCACGTATTTACGGCCGGTGGCTTTGGCAATGGATTGGCCGAGCGAGGTTTTACCCACGCCGGGCGGACCCACCAAGCACAGAATCGGGCCTTTGAGCTTGTTCATGCGTTTTTGCACCGCCAAGTATTCCAAAATGCGCTCTTTCACCTTTTCCAGGCCATAGTGGTCGGCATTGAGCACCAAATCGGCCTGCACAATATCTTTGCTGACCTTGCTTTTCTTCTTCCACGGGATGTCTACCAGCGTTTCGATATAGTTGCGCACCACGGAAGACTCGGCCGACATCGGCGGCATCATGCGCAGCTTTTTCATTTCGCCCAGCGCTTTTTCTTCCGCTTCCTTGCTCATGCCGGCTTCGCGCACCTGCTGTTCGAGTTGGTCGAGCTCTTCGCGCTCATCGCCCTCGCCCAACTCTTTCTGAATCGCTTTTACTTGCTCGTTTAGATAATAGTCGCGCTGGGATTTTTCCATCTGCCGTTTCACCCGGCCGCGGATGCGTTTTTCCACCTGCAAAATATCTAGCTCGGCTTCCAGCTGGCCGAGCAGGTGTTCCATACGTTCGGCCACGTCGATGATTTCCAAAATCTCCTGCCGCTGCTCCAACTTGAGCTGCAAGTGGGCGGCAATGGTGTCCACCAGGCGGCTGTGGTCGGTGATGCCGTGAATGGTGCCGGCCACTTCGCCGGGGATTTTCTTGTTGAGCTTGATGAACTGGTCGAACTGCGCCAAAAGCGTGCGGCGCAGGGCTTCGTAGTCGTGGCCGTCGGTATTTTCTTCGGCAGCCAGCACTTCAATTTCGGCTTGGAAATAGTCGCCGCCGTCGTTCACGGCCAATGCGCGGGCGCGCTGCATGCCTTCCACCAGCACTTTCACCGTGCCGTCGGGCAATTTCAGCACTTGCAGGATATTGGCAAGCGTGCCGATCATGTGCAAATCGTCTGTGCCGGGGTCTTCGTTGGCCGGATTTTTCTGCGCCAAAAGGAACACCGGCCCATCTTGCTCGATGGCGGCATCCAGCGCGGCAATCGATTTGGGGCGGCCAACAAACAGCGGCAGCACCATATGCGGATACACCACCACGTCACGCAGCGGCAACATCGGCAGGGTGCGGGTTTCAGCGGGATTATGCTGGGATTGGGTCATTATCTTCTCGGTTATTGTTTTCAGTTGAATAGGATGGCTAATAAAGCCTCATTGCCCGGCAAATTGGGGGCAGGCAAGCACATTTCAAGCATTCGGCGGCGTTTAGTGTGTAAAAGGCTACCTGAAAACAGGCTGCCGTTTCCATTTCGTTGCAGCTGCGCTTTCAGGTAGCCTTTGGCTTGATACTGATGAAATGCGCCAAGCCAAAGTTGCCGCCGCCAGCTGCTTCTGTCTATACTGCCTCCCGTCTCCCATTCCCGCCCGCACCAGCCGGCAAACGCCATGACTACCCCTACCCTCATCTGGCAAGGCATCCCTACCGAGCAAGAGCTTACCGCCGCCATCTCCCAGCATCCCCGCGCGGCCTGCATTTTTCTCAGCGACGATTTTTCAGGTAGCCTCCATGAGCCCGATAAAGGCTACCTGAAAAGTTGTGCCGCCTCTGCTGCCAACTTTATCCCCGCCGATGCCAACCCGCTGCAACGCGATATTTATCTGCTGCCCGCAGCCGCGGCCGCCGAGTTGGCACAATACGGTTTCGGCGAACCGGTTTGGCAAAACAGTCCATCTGTGCCGCAACAGGCTAGCCCAAGCAAACCCTGGCAAATCGCGCCGCCGCCCATCCCTGTGGAACGCGTGCTGATTATCGGCGGCGGCATTGCCGGCGCGGCCACCGCCCACGCCCTAGCCCGACGCGGTATCAGCAGCCTAATCCTCGAGCAAAACGACCAGCCCGCCCGCTCCGCCTCCGGCAACCGGCAAGGCCTGCTCTACGCCAAAATCTCTGCCCACCCCACCCTGCAAACCCGCCTCCTGCTCGGCAGCTACGGTTACAGCCGCCGCCTGCTCGAACACCTTCTGCCCAATAGCCCGGATTGGCAAGCCTGCGGCGTGCTGCACCTCAACCACAATCAGAGCGAAACCCGCCGCAACCGCGAGCTGGCCGAGCAACGCGCCAACCGTCATCTTTATTACGCCGTCAGCCCAGCCGAAGCCGAATCACTCTCCGGCATCCCGCTTAGCGAGCAAAGCGGTCTGTTCTGGCCGCAAGGAGCGTGGCTCAACCCGCCATCCTTCGCCGCCGCCCTGCTCGAATCACCTCGTATCCGAGTGCTCACCCGCCATCATCTCACCGGCCTGCAACGCCACGGCAACGAATGGCAGCTGGCGGTGGATACGCCGCAAGGCATGCAGACTTTTTCAGGTAGCCACATCGTGTTCTGCTGCGGCGCCGAGCAATTGGCCGATATCCTGCCCGAAGCCCTGCCGCTGCAATTCATCCGCGGCCAAACCAGCCTGGCCGATGCTTCGCCTCTCAGCCGCCGGTTGCGCTGCGCCCTAAGCGCCGATGCCTATATTTCGCCGGAGTATCGTCATCAGCACTGTTTCGGTGCCAGCTTCGTGCCCAACGAGCAAAGCAGTGAGTTGCGTGCTGCAGAAGACGACGGCAATCACGCCAAACTGGCGCAACTCTCGTCCGAACTGGCTGCCGCCCTGCCCGCCTACCAGTCCGGCCATGCCGCCGTGCGCGCCGACTGCTACGACCACCTGCCCGCCGTTGGCGCATTGGGCGACTGGGTGGCGATGCGCGTGCAATACGCCAAACTCGCCCACGATAAAAACTACCGCCTGCCCGACCTGCCATGCCCCCACCTGCCCGGCCTGTTTGTGAACAGCGGGCACGGCAGCCGCGGCCTGGCCACCGCCCCGCTGTGCGGCGAACTCATCGCCGCGCAAATGCTCGGCCAGCCGCTGCCCGCCGAACCCGAAGTAGCCGCCGCCCTCGCCCCCAACCGCCTGCTGATTCGCCGCATTATCCATCGGCAAACTTAAAGACTGCAGGCTACCTGAAAAGCCATAGCAGGTGGATTGTGTTTCCGCTGCGCCAGTTTGATTTGCCTAAGCCCAAGGCTACGTGTAATGCCTGACAGCTTTGCGAAAAGCATTCTTAGTGAAGGAATAAAGCAATGTAGTATCAAGCATTTGAATTTTACGACCGACACCCTCCTGCCTCGCCGGACGACATTACCGCATTCCGCACCCCTTTGCCCGAAGCCGAACGCGCCAACGCATTAAACTATCTCGAACCTTACTCAATACAGCTCAGTGCCACCGGATATTGCCTGCCAGCCCACTTTTATATCCCCAACGAACTGATGCAGCTTTGGCAATATTCTGTGCACGGCGGCATCACGGGCAATGGGCAGGATTTTGGCTACTTCTCACCGGCAGAAACTGTATCTTATTATTTTGGCTATCAGTTCTGGTATTACGCGCCCAATTTGCTGCCGATTGCATTCGATGGCGGTGGCGTGTTCTATTGTTACGACTTTGGGCAATCCGGCCCTTTAATTGTGATGAAAGACTCAGGCTCGGATGACCTGGGCGTTCCTGTTGGCAACAGCCTTGCTGACGTGCTGGCTCAAGAGTTGGACTACTGAATAGCAATCCAATCCAGCGCAACAGGCTACCTGAAACCTCAAACCAACCAAACCCACACGAAAACACATCATGCCCAACCGCACCCTCCTCCTCGACCACCCGCAGCCGCTGCTCGATCAGCTGCATGCGCGTTCCAGCAGCAGCGAAATGCACGGCGGCAACAGCGTGCAGCTCTTGCAAGACAGCCGCGAAAACTTTCCCGCCTGGCTGGAAGCGGTGGCGGCGGCCGAGCATTATGTGCTGATTGAAATGTATATTTTTGCCGCCAACGATTTCGGCGTGCGGCTACGCGATTTGCTGGTGGAAAAATGCCGCCAGGGCGTGAGTGTGGTGCTGGTGTACGACTGGATCGGCAGCCTGTGGCCGTCGGTGTGCCGCTTTTTTGAGCCGCTCAAGCAGGCCGGCGCGCAAGTGGTGGCCTACAACCCGCCGGGTTTTACCAGCGGTATCGGCCTGCTCTCGCGCAACCACCGCAAATCCTTCGTAATCGACGGCCACACTGCCTTCGTGAGCGGATTGTGTGTGTCTTCCGCCTGGGAAGGCAATCCGGCCACAGGCGTGGCGCCGTGGCGCGATACCGGGCTGAAGCTGCAGGGGCCGGTGGTGGCCGAAGTGGTACAGGCTTTGTCCGACACGCTGCGCTCGCAAGGCGAAAGGCTAACTGAAAACATCACCCCCGATGGCAACACGGCCGCCGGCACGGTGCGCGCCGGCGTGGTGGCCACCACGCCCAGCAACAACAATATGATGCGGCTGGATTTGAACGCGCTGGCGCTGGCGCGGCGCAACCTATGGCTTACCGACGCTTATTTCATGCCTACCCGCCTCTACACCCAAGCCCTGATCAACGCCGCCAACGACGGCGTGGACGTGCGTATCCTAGTGCCGCGCACTTCCGATATCCGCTGGATAGGCCGCGTGTCGCGCATCCGCTACCGCAGCCTTTTGGAGGCCGGTGTGCGTGTGTTTGAATGGGACGGGCCGATGATTCACGCCAAAAGTGCCATTGCCGACGGCCAATGGGCGCGCGTGGGTTCAACCAATCTCAATTTCTCCAGCTGGTATCTCAACCGCGAATTAGACGTGGTCATCGAAGATGCGGTGGTGGTGCACCAGCTGGAGCAGATGTTTCTGCAAGATCTCGCCAATGCCACCGAAATCGTGCTCAACAGCAGCGAACGCCGTGCCGCCCTGCGCCGACGCCACCAGATGCTCTCCAAGCGGCACCGCCGCCAGCGCGCCCAAGCCGCCGCCCGCCAGCTGTTGCAGCTTTCCAGCATGTTTCGCGGCAACTTCTACGGCACGCGCACGGTGGATGAAAACGAAGCCAAATCCTATCTGAGCCTAGGCATCAGTATGCTGGCACTGGCGCTGCTGCTGTGGTTTGTGCCCTATCTGCTGGTGGTGCCGCTGATATTTTTGTTGCTGGCCGGCGGGCTTTCCACCACCGTTCACGCCGTGCGCCAACTGTGGCGCTTCCGCCGCCGCAAACGTTCGGGCAAAACGGATCAATCCGGCTGAAGAGCAAAGCTGCCTTCCACTGGGTAGGAACATTGATTGCCTGTATGCTGTTTAAGTTTTCAGGTAGCCTATGCTGCTACCAAGGCTACCTGAAAAGCTAAGGCTAGCTGAAAGGTGTCTCGACCCAGCCCAAACAGGTTATCCAACTTTCAGGTAGCCTATGCAGTATGATTTAACACACGATAACAAACGTATGGCAAAAACAACGGCACTTACCCGCCAGCCCAATCGGTTTTGCCTGATTTAAATTGACAAAGAGGCTATTGCCTATAGCAATGATTGCTGGCATAGCACGGCAAAATACGCATAAAATAAGGGGCTGTCCTAGATAACTAGGAATATTCAAAATTGATTAAAATATTCCTATGAGAAAAAGTCGCCTCAGCCAGCCCATTCAAAACAAACTGATCGAATTGTTCGTTGCAGGAGCAACTGCCCGTACTGCCGCTGAATTGGCCGGAGTCAATAAAAACACCGCTGCCTACTACTTTCACCGTTTACGCTTGCTTATCTTTCATCGTTGCGAACACCTGGAAATGTTTGATGGCGAAGTAGAAGCAGATGAAAGCTATTTTGGCGGCTGCCGCAAAGGCAAACGCGGTCGCGGGGCAGCCGGCAAAGTGGTGGTATTCGGACTGTTGAAGCGTAACGGTAAGGTTTACACCGTTACCGTAGCCAATACGCAGTCGGCTACCCTGCTGCCGATTATCCGGGAGAAGGTAAGGCCGGACAGCGTGGTTTATACTGATTGCCACAGTGCCTACAATGTATTGGATGTTAGCGAGTTTAACCACTTGCGCATCAATCACCGTACCTGTTTTGCAGACAGGCAAAACCACATTAACGGGATTGAGAACTTCTGGAGTCAGGCCAAACGTCATTTGCGTAAATTCAACGGCATTCCGAAAAAGCATTTCGAGCTGTATTTGAAAGAGTGCGAATGGCGATTTAACAACAATGAAATGAAATCTCAAATTGCCATGTTAAAACAAATGGTAAAAGATAGTTTAACCTAGTTATCTAGGACAGCCCCTAAAATAATCCCGTATGCGATATAGGCTTATTGTTTCTGCTGATTTTTCTGTGGCGATATAAAAGCTACTATAAAATAATTGATAGTAATTTCTATTTAGGCTAGTATGTAAATAGGCAACTGCTTCGCTTTGCCGCCCATTCAACCAAATCAAATTAGGAGAAAACAATGCGTCGATTATTATCCGCATTCTGCCTGCTGGCCGCCCTAGGCCTGGCCGCGCCGGCCTATGCCAAATTCAAAGTAGTCACCACCTTCACCGTAATTCAGGATATCGCCCAAAACGTGGCGGGCGATGCCGCGGTGGTGGAATCGATTACCAAACCGGGCGCGGAAATCCATGATTACCAGCCCACGCCGCAAGACATTGCCAAAGCGCAATCTGCCGATTTGGTGCTGTGGAACGGGCTGAACCTGGAGCGCTGGTTTGAGCGTTTCT
>NZ_DBHKXY010000015.1:0-5506 GCF_057315495.1 Eikenella sp. | reverse complement strand
TGCACAATCACGCCCCATGGGTTTTCGGTGCGGACGATTTCCAACACGTCTTCCAAGGTCAGCGGCTCAAAGTACAGGCGGTCGCTGGTGTCGAAGTCGGTGGATACGGTTTCAGGGTTGCAGTTGACCATGATGGTTTCAAAACCGGATTCGCGCAGGGCGAGAGCGGCATGAACGCAGCAGTAGTCAAATTCGATACCTTGGCCGATACGGTTTGGACCGCCGCCGAGAATCATCACTTTTTTACGGTCGGAAGGACGGGATTCGCATTCCTCTTCGTAAGTGGAATAGAGATAGGCGGTTTCGGTGGCAAATTCGGCGGCGCAGGTATCGACGCGTTTGTAAACCGGATGCAGTTTCAGCGCGTAGCGGTGTTCGCGCACTTCTTTTTCTTTTACGCCCAAAAGCTGCGCGATGCGTTTGTCGGAGAAGCCTTTGCGTTTCAGACGACGTAAGGCGGCGAAATCCAAATCTTGCAGGCAGCCTGCACTTACCTGCTGCTCTTCTTTCACCAAGTCTTCGATTTGTGCCAAGAACCAAGGGTCGATGGCGCAGATTTCATGGATTTCTTCCAGCGTGAAGCCTGCGCGGAATGCGTCTGCCACAAACAGCATACGCTCAGGGCCGGGGTTGGCCAGTTCGCGGCGGATTTCCGCTTTGTCTTCGCTGCGAGGGTTGAAACCGCACAAGCCGGTTTCCAAACCGCGCAAGGCTTTTTGGAAGCTTTCCTGAATCGTGCGGCCCATTGCCATCACTTCGCCCACAGATTTCATTTGCGTGGTCAGGCGGTCGTCTGCGGCAGGGAATTTTTCAAATGCGAAACGTGGGATTTTGGTCACGACATAGTCGATGGAAGGCTCGAACGACGCAGGGGTGCGACCGCCGGTAATGTCGTTGCGCAACTCGTCCAGCGTAAAGCCGACCGCCAGCTTCGCCGCCACCTTCGCAATCGGGAAGCCCGTTGCTTTGGAAGCCAGCGCGGACGAACGGCTCACGCGCGGGTTCATCTCAATCACAATCATCTCGCCATTTTCAGGGTTCACCGCAAACTGAACGTTTGAGCCACCGGTATCCACGCCGATTTCGCGCAATACTGCCAACGAAGCATTACGCATGATTTGGTATTCTTTGTCGGTCAATGTTTGTGCAGGCGCAACAGTGATGGAGTCGCCGGTATGTACGCCCATTGGGTCGAAGTTTTCAATCGAGCAGATGATGATGCAGTTGTCGTTTTTATCGCGTACAACTTCCATCTCGTACTCTTTCCAACCGAGAACGGACTGCTCAATCAGCAACTCATGCGTAGGCGAAGCATCAAAACCGCGTTCGCAAATCGCCAAGAACTCATCTTTATTGTAGGCAATACCGCCGCCCGAACCGCCCATGGTGAAAGAAGGGCGAATCAGGGTAGGGAAGCCGACCTGTTCTTGTGCTGCCAAAGCTTCGTTCATGGTGTGGCAGACAAAAGATTTCGGGCAAGACAAACCGATTTTTTCCATCGCTTCTTTAAAGCGGCCACGGTCTTCCGCCTTGTCAATCGCGTCTTCGGTCGCACCGATCAGCTCGACGTTGTATTTCGCCAGCACGCCGTTGCGCGCCAAATCCAGCGCACAGTTCAGCGCGGTCTGGCCGCCCATCGTGGGCAGAATCGCATCAGGCCGCTCCTTGGCGATAATCTTCTCCACCGTCTGCCACATAATCGGCTCGATGTAGGTAACATCCGCCATTTCAGGGTCGGTCATGATCGTGGCGGGGTTGGAATTCACTAGAATGACTTTATAGCCTTCTTCACGCAAAGCCTTGCAGGCCTGTGCGCCCGAATAGTCAAATTCGCAGGCCTGACCGATAACGATAGGGCCGGCGCCGATGATAAGGATGGATTTTAGGTCGGTACGTTTGGGCATGGTGTTTTACCTTAGAGGTTTCAAGTTATTTAAAACTATATGTAACTAGGTTGCTTGTGCTCTATATTAAGATATTCTTCAGCAAGTCGTAGCTCGCATGAGGGAGTTGTGCGGTACACATTCTACTAGTTTACTTCACGAGGCTACCTGAAAATCGGCCAATCCTTTTTAGCCTTGCAGAAACTCAGCCTTGCTCCGCAAGACATCATTTTCAGGTAGCCTTTCTTTGGTGTTTAGCGGGAAATTAGGCCGACGGTGAAGTCGGTTTCGCCGCGCTCGTCTTCGAATAGGCCGATGTTGTAGCGGTGGGCTTGGCCGCAGGCGCGGACGGTCCACACTTCGCGCACCTGCAGGCGGCCGTGCACTTTGTGGGCGCTGTTGATTTTGCTGTGTACGGATTCGATGTTGCGGCAGTTGAACGAGGCGGCTTCGGCGGTACGCACGACTTTGAGCACGTCGTCGCGTAAGATGTTGTCGCTGCCGAAAGTGGCGCTTTCGCCGCTGAAAGCTTGGTTGCCGAGGCTGGAGCAGGCGGAAAGGGCGAGGGCGGCGAGGAGGGGGATGAATTTGCGCATGGGGATTCCTTAATTCGGCAATGATGGGGCGCGAGGCCAAATGCCGCCAATTATACGGCAATCTGTTGTGCTTTTCAGGTAGCCTGAGCAGTTATTTCTATCTGAATGAGGCTAGCTGAAACGCTAAATTAAAACTCGATTCCCGCCAGCCACAGGCTCACGGCGAAGCCGATAAAGAGCAGGCCGGTGGCGGCGGTGCAGGCGGTGGTCACACAGCGGTGGCGGCGGAATAGGTTGGCGAGGCGGTGTCCGGCGAAAACGAGCAGGGTGAGGTAGCTGAAGCTGACGGTTTGCATCACCAGTGCCAGCAGCAGGAAGGAGAGGGCGGGGTGCGGATAGGCGGGATCGACGAACTGAACGAAAAACGACAGCAAAAACAGGATGGCTTTGGGGTTGGTGAGGCTGAGCAGCAGGGCGCGTTTGAAGATGTGCCCGGCGGGCCGGGTGGGCGGCAAACCGGCTGCCAAAATGGGCGGCGGGGCAAACCATTTGCGCACTGCGCCGCGCAAGAGGCCGAAGCCGATGTAGGCCAGATACAGGCCGCCGGCGAGTTTCATAGCGTGAAATAGGGCGGGATAGAGCTTGAGCACCGTGCCGGCGCCGAGCACGGTGAGCAGGATCAGCACTAAATCGCCCAGCAGCACGCCGCATACGGCGCGGTAGGCCTTGCGCGCGCCGTGTTGTGCGGCTACGGAGAGGCAAAACATGCTGTTCGGGCCGGGCATGATGATGAGGATGATGGTGCCGATCAGGTAGGAGAGGGGGTTGATGATGCCGAACATGGTTTTCAGGTAGCCTTTTATGGAGGCGGCTATTTTAATGAGGCAGGCGGGGTAAAGGCTACCTGAAAACTATCTGCAAACTATCGCGCCGATTTATTCCGCCGTTTGCCTGTTGCCCTGCAGGCGGCTAAACTGCCCGCCAATTTGCACATTTCAATTAAAGAGAAAACTATGTTTTTCATCCTCTCGCCCGCTAAAAACCTAAACGAAACCGCCGCCGCGCCCACTAAGGAACACAGCCAGCCCGCGCTGCTTGAGCAGTCTGCCATTCTGATGGCGCAACTGCGCGAGCTGGCGCCGCAGGATTTGTCGGCGCTGATGGGCGTGTCGGACAAAATCGCCCGCCTCAATGCCGAGCGCAATGCGGCCTGGCAGCCGCCGTTTAGCCTGCAAAACGCCAAGCAGGCGGTGTATTTGTTTAACGGCGATGTGTATGAAGGCCTCGATGCCGAGAGCCTCATCCCGCCGCAAATTGATTGGCTGCAAAGCCATGCCGGCCTGCTTTCCGGTCTCTACGGCCTGTTGCGCCCGCTGGATTTAATCCAGCCCTACCGCTTGGAAATGGGCACCAAGCTGGCCAATCCGCGCGGCAAGGATTTATATGCCTTCTGGGGTGACTTGATTACCGAATTGCTGGCCGAACGCATGGCCGAGGCGCAAACCGATGTATTGGTGAACCTGGCTTCGCAGGAATATTTCAAAGCCGTGCAGCCGGCCAAGCTCGGCGGCCGCCTGATTACCCCGGTGTTTCAAGACGAGAAAAACGGCCGCTACAAAATCATCAGCTTCTACGCTAAACGCGCACGCGGCCTGATGCTGCGCTACGCCGCAGAACACGCCCTCACCGAGCCGGATCAGCTGCTGGATTTCAACAGCGAGGGCTACGCCTTCTGCGCGGCAGCGTCTTCGGAAAACGAATGGGTATTCCGGCGCGGCGAGCAGTGATGCGCGGTAGGCTGTGATGGGGAGGTGGAGGCTAGCTGAAATTTGGGAATGCAGCCGAGCGCGGCGTCTTCGTTTGAGCGGGCGTTTTCAGGTAGCCTTTTGTCGAGCCCACACTAATCGGCTTTGCTGCTGCTTTTCCCGTTTCCAATCGGCAGGGGCGCACTATTCAGTACCGCGTACCGCCACATCAAGCAGGCTACCTGAAACCCAATCGGGCGCTTTCAGGTAGCCTGCAAGTATTTTTGCAGAGGCCGCTGGCCAAATGTGGTTTTTATGTTACGTTTTTCCGCAGCGGCAGCGCGGGGCTTGCTTGGCGCGTGAGGCCAGGTATTAAGCGGCTTTCAGGGCAACGGGTTGGGTACTGGTTGAGTAATGTGCCAATTAAAAAAGGCAGCTAATTTGGCTGATTTGGCCGCTAGGGGAAATTATGGGTTTTTCAGCGGGCGATCAGGGTTTATAATCCGCCCAAAATTGAGTTGCGGTGCTGGCGCGCCGCTGTGCGTAATAACGTATAGCTAAAGTCGTTTTTTCTTGCCGTTCAATGTGTTATGGCAGAAAAAGATTTTGGCTATATGCTTTTTGAAAGGAACCAACATGAGTTCTTTTGATGGTAATTCTGCTGCGGCTGTGGCCGTGGCGCCCGCACCGGCTTCTTCTGGCAGCACTAAAGTGCAACGTCATTTGAAAACCCGTCATCTCTCGATGATCGCCATCGGTGGCAGCATCGGCACCGGCCTGTTTATGGCCAGCGGCAGCGCCATCCATATGGCGGGCCCGGGCGGCGCATTGGTGGCTTATGCCGCCATCGGCCTGATGGTGTATTTCCTGATGACTTCCTTGGGCGAAATGGCGACCCATCTGCCGGTGTCCGGCTCGTTTTCTACTTATGCCGCCAAGTTTGTTGATCCCTCGCTGGGCTATGCCTTGGGCTGGAACTATTGGTTTAACTGGGTGATTACGGTGGCGGCGGATATTTCCATTGCCGCGCTGGTCATCACGTATTGGGAACCGATGCGCTTTATGCCGCCTTGGGGCTGGAGTCTGCTGTTTTTCGGGCTGATTGTGTTGTTGAACTTGTTGTCGGTTAAGGCATTTGGTGAGTCGGAATATTGGTTTGCGCTGATTAAAGTGATTACGGTCATCGTGTTCCTCGGTGTAGGAGTGCTCACTATTTTCGGCCTGTTGGGCGGCGAATACGTTGGCTTAACCAATTTCACCACGGGTGAAGCGCCGTTTTTGGGCGGCGGTTTTTCAGGTAGCTTCTTAACCATGCTGGGCGTGTTCCTGATTGCCGGTTTCT
>NZ_DBHKXY010000014.1:0-6422 GCF_057315495.1 Eikenella sp. | reverse complement strand
ACACCGTCCCGACAGCTAAAAATCTTGCGGGATTGGTGTGGAATTTAGGGCTAATTTAGTACAGCCCCAAAATTTTAGATAGTCTTTAAACGGCAAACGGCAGGCAAGAAAAAGCACCCTCTGGTGAGGGTGCTTTTGCATGGTGTTGGGATGATTACATCATGCCCATTCCGCCCATGCCTCCCATTCCACCCATGTCGGGAGCGGCAGGTTTGTCTTCCGGAATGTCGGCTACCATGCATTCGGTGGTCAGCATCAGGCCGGCGATGGAAGCGGCGTTTTGCAGCGCGAAGCGGGTAACTTTGGCCGGGTCGATTACGCCCATTTCCAGCATGTCGCCGTAGCTGTCGTTGCCGGCGTTGTAGCCGAAGTTGCCGTTGCCTTCCAGCACTTTATTCACCACCACGCTCGGCTCGCCGCCGGCGTTGGCCACGATTTGACGCAGCGGAGATTCAACCGCACGCAATACGATTTGCACGCCGGCTTCTTGGTCGGCATTGGCGGTTTCCACTTTGCTTAGGGCAGAGCGGGCACGCAGCAGGGCTACGCCGCCGCCGGCCACCACGCCTTCTTCCACAGCGGCACGGGTGGCGTGCAGCGCGTCGTCCACGCGGTCTTTTTTCTCTTTCATTTCCACTTCAGTGGCTGCGCCCACTTTGATTACAGCCACGCCGCCAGCCAGTTTGGCCACGCGCTCTTGCAGTTTTTCCTTGTCGTACTCGCTGGTAGCAGTTTCAATCTGAGTACGGATTTCGGCCACGCGGGCTTCCACGGCGGATTTGTCGCCCAAACCATCGATGATGGTGGTGTTTTCTTTGCCCACTTCGATGCGTTTGGCCTGGCCCAAATCTTCCAGCGTGGCTTTTTCCAAAGACAAGCCCACTTCTTCGGCGATCACGGTGCCGCCGGTGAGGATGGCGATGTCTTGCAGCATGGCTTTGCGGCGGTCGCCGAAGCCAGGGGCTTTCACAGCCACGGTTTTCAGGATGCCGCGAATGTTGTTCACCACCAGCGTGGCCAAGGCTTCGCCTTCCACGTCTTCAGCGATAATCAACAGCGGGCGGCTGGTTTTGGCCACTTGTTCCAACACGGGAAGCAGGTCGCGGATATTGCTGATTTTTTTGTCGAACAGCAATACAAACGGGCTATCCAGCTCGGCCAGTTGTTTTTCCGGGTTGTTAACGAAATAGGGGGAGAGGTAGCCGCGGTCGAACTGCATGCCTTTTACCACTTCCACTTCGTTTTCCAGAGATTTGCCGTCTTCTACGGTGATCACGCCTTCTTTGCCCACTTCGTTCATTGCTTGGGCAATGATGTTGCCGATGGATTCGTCGGAGTTGGCGGAAATAGAGGCCACTTGGGCGATTTCCTTAGATTTCTCCGGCACGGGCTTGGCAATATTCTGCAACTCTTTTACCAAAGCGGAAACGGCTTTGTCGATACCGCGTTTCAGGTCGGTCGGGTTCATGCCGGCGGTAACGTATTTCATGCCTTCGGCCACGATGGCTTGTGCCAACACGGTGGCGGTAGTGGTGCCGTCGCCGGCCACGTCGTTGGTTTTAGAGGCAACTTCTTTCACCATCTGCGCGCCCATGTTTTCAAACTTATCTTTCAGCTCGATTTCTTTGGCCACGGTCACGCCGTCTTTGGTGATGTGCGGGCCGCCGAAAGCGCGATCCAGCACTACATTGCGGCCTTTCGGGCCGAGGGTTACTTTTACGGCGTTAGACAAAACGTTTACGCCGTTTACCATCTTCTGGCGGACTTCATTGCCAAACTGTACATCTTTTGCTGCCATGTGTATGACTCCTAAAATAAAAAATCAGAAATTATTATCTTGACGGGCTTGCTTATTCTACGATGCCGAAAATGTCTTCTTCGCGCATCACCAGCAACTCTTCGCCGTCGGCTTTCACGGTTTGGCCGCTGTATTTGCCGAAAATCACGCGGTCGCCCACTTTCACATCCAGCTTGCGGCGCTCGCCACCTTTGGTGAGCTTGCCGGCACCCACGGCCACCACTTCGCCCATATCGGGCTTTTCAGCGGCAGAGCCGGGCAAAACAATGCCGGAAGCAGTTTTTTCTTCGGCTTCCAGGCGTTTGATCACTACACGGTCGTGCAACGGACGAATTTTCATAAATCTTCTCTCCAAAATTTAATTTGATGATTTGTTGCTACCCGATTGAGGGTAAACAGAAATGTGCCGGGCAGGGCGCGGCACGCTGCTTATGCGGCGAAGGAAATGGAGTTGGAGGCGTCGAATTCAAGGGCAGACAGAAAAAAATATCCGGCTGGAGGGAGAAGGGGACGGGCTAGATTGGGGAAGATGACTTTCAGGTAGCCTTTTGCCGGAGTAGGGCAGGGTGCAGGCTACCTGAAAAAATGGAGGATATAGAGAAGGGGATTTTATGGAGGCTGTGTTTTCAGGTAGCCCCAATCTGCAGGTTCCTCTTCTTCGGGTAGGGGGAGATTGTGCTGCACGGCATACACCGCGGCTTGCACGCGGCTGCCGAGTTCGAGCTTGCGCAGGATGTTTTGTACGTGCACTTTCACGGTGGACTCGGCCAAATCAATGCGCTTGGCGATGATTTTGTTGCTGTATCCCACGGCAAGGAAACGCAACACTTCGAGTTCGCGCGAAGTGAGGGTGTCGAGGGCGCTTGCGGCGGCGGGCTGAGCGGGGCGGATGAGGGATTGCACCATGCAGGCCATCATTTCGGGGGAGAAGACGTTATCGCCATTGGCAGCTTTGCTGATGGCGTCGATCAGGAAGTTGGCATTGATGTTTTTCAAGAGGAAGCCGCACGCACCCAGGCGCATGCATTCCACCAGGTTTTCGCCGTCTTCCGATACGGTGAGCATCACCACTTTCTGCTCGGGGCGACTGCTGAGGATTTGGGCCAGCGCCTCGCGCCCGTTCATCACGGGCATATCTAGGTCGAGCAGTACCACGTCGGGTGCGAGCTGGCTCACCAGCTTCACGCCGCTGAGGCCGTCGGCAGCTTCGCCCACTACTTCGTAGTTTTCCTGTCGGGCAAGCAGGGCCTTGATGCCGCTGCGGAATAGGGTGTGGTCGTCGATGAGTACGATGCGGATTTTTTCGGTCATACCTGTCTTCTTTCTTCGTAAGGCAGATTCAAGGTTACCCGGGTACTGCCGGGTTTGGAGTGTAGGGAAAGGTGGGAGCGGATGCGTTGGGCGCGTTCGTGCATGATGTTCAGCCCAACATGGTTGCCGGAATGCTGTTCTTTGAGCCGTTCGATATTGAAGCCGCGCCCGTTATCTTCAATTTCCATCATAAAATCCTGCCGGTTGTCGAATCGGATATCCACTTGGGTGGCTTGGGAGTGTTTGCGGATATTGGAGAGGCTTTCCTGCAATATAAACACTACTTGCAGCTGCTGCTCGCTGTTGAGCTGGGGGCCGTTGCCGTGCCAATGCAGGTGTACGCCGATTTGGGTTTGGCGCTGGAAGCGGTCGGTTAGGGTCTGCACCACTTCAGTGAAGTCTTTGTTGTTGATTTTGGTGCGGAAGTTGATGAGCAGTTCGCGCACGTCGTCATAACACTCTTGGATGCCGTCTTTAATATAGTGCAGGTTTTCGTTGATTTGCTCTTGCTCTTGGTTTTGCAGGGCGCTTTCCAACATCTGCACTTGCAGGTTGAGGAAGGTGAGGGCTTGGGCGATGCTGTCGTGCAGGCCTTGGGCAATGAGGTTGCGCTCCTGCAATACGGCCAACTGGCGGCTTTCATCAATCAGGCGCAGGTTGCTCACCACCACGCCGAATTGGCTGCACAGGGCTTCCCACAGTTCGGTATCGGCCATGGCCACGGGCTCTTTCTGTTTGAAATAGAGCGTAACCATGCCGAAATCTTGCGCTTTATATTGGATTTTGAAAATGTGCAGTTGCTGAAAGCCCATGCGGCTGCATTCGCTGTTGTCGGTGTCGAAGGCGTGGCCGTCGGGTTCACGCATGAATTGGATGGGTTGCCAGTCGTCGTGTACCACGGCGTGGCCGCACAAGCAGTCGTCGAAGCGCTGGCAGGCTTCGGCGGTTTGCAGGCTGTCGGGCAGGTTGATTTGGCTCACCAAATCCATGCGCTGCCGTTTGAAATCGATTAAGCGGATGCTGCCGGCATCAGCGGCCACCATTTCCAGCATTTTCTGCAGGAATACTTCGGCAGCCTCGGTAGTGGTTTGGGTTTGACTGAGAAAGCGCGAAAAGAAATACAGGGTTTCGAGCGTGTGGTGCTTGCTGGCCAAATCACGTGTTTTTTCCAACACTTCTTCTTCCAAATGGGAATAGAGCTTATGCAGGCTGCGGCTCATCTGGTTAAAACCGTTATCTACCCGGGCGAACTCGGCGGAATGGTCGATGGGGATTTGGATGCCGAACTGCCCGTCGTGAATGGCGGCCACGCCTTGTTGCAGATGCTGTAAGGGTTTGATAATCCACCAATACAGCAAAAATACCATAAAGGCAGAACTCATCACCACCAACACCAAAAGGCAGCTTTGAAACAAGCGCAGCCAAGAAATATAGCGCGTGTTGGTTTGCTCAACGGCAGAAACCAAATTATCCAAACGGCTGAGGAAGGGTTGCAGTTGTTTATCGGTAACCGGACGATTTTGTTGGTAGGCTACCTGAAAAGCCGGGCGGATGTTTTGCCGCCATTGCTGGTCTAATTCATTGAAACGCTGCCACACCACTTTGTCTGGCGGCAGAAAAAGCGGGCGGGAGCGGTCGCCATGGCGCACGTTGTCGAGGATGCTGTCGTATTGCCGCAGCCGCTGTTCGATTTCTTCCGCTCCGGCATTTTCACGAATCAAAAGGGCGATGCGGAAACTCCTCAAGCGCAAGCTGCCGATGTCGTTGATGGCGGCGGCGCTGCCCTCCAGCCGCCAGGAAATCAGCAGGGTGTAGCTGATGGAAGCCACGGCAATCACCAGCCACAACAGGGTCAGCAGCTTGAGCCGCACAGACAGGCTTTTGAAAAAGTTCATGGATATGAGCGGAGAAATCAAAATAGAGCAGTCCCTCATTATACGCGTTTAATCCATGAAGCTTAACTATCGGCTTAGTGAAAATGGTTACCGATCTAATACTTTCGGCTTAGAAGACCTAGCTACAACAGGGCTTATTTAATCCAAATCATTGTTTTAAAATTCGCAACGGCTAAAACCCTTATTTTTCCAGCGTGATTTTTTGTTTTGAAAAATAAATGGTTTGGCTTCACATGCTTCAACCAGTGGTTTTCAGGTAGCCTCCTTTGCAGGGGCATGTAAACCGCAAAACTTCCCTTGTATAGAGAAAACAAAAAATGAAATCAGAAAATTACAAACGCTACTCCGTGCTCGCTTCCAGCACGTTTGCTTTTACCGTCTGCTTCATGGTTTGGATGATGCTGGCGATTGTCGGCGTGAAAGTGCAGGAGCAGCTCGGCCTGAATGAAACGCAAACCGGTATCCTGATGGCTGTGCCGGTGCTCTCCGGCTCGCTTATCCGCGTGCCGTTGGGCATTTGGACCGACAAATTCGGCGGCCGCATCGTGATGTTCGTGCTGATGCTGCTTTCCGTGCCCGCCATTTTCTTGATGAGCTATTCCACTCACTATTGGCACTTCATCGCCATCGGCCTGATGATGGGTTTGGCCGGCGGTTCTTTCTCCGTGGGTACTCCTTATGTAGCGCGCTGGTTTCCGAAAGAGCAACAAGGCTTGGCCATGGGTATTTTCGGTGCAGGTAATGCCGGTAGCGCCGTCAACAAGTTCGTTGCCCCTGCGCTGATTAAATATTCGGCAGCAGCCGGTGCCGGCGCGGCTGCCTGGGTAATCGTGCCGAAAGTGTACGCCGTTATTATGGCTGCGACCGCCGTATTGTTTTGGTTCACCACCTATCCCACTCCGCATAACCCCAATACTGCGCCCAAGGCCTCGCTCGCTGAGCAGCTGGCTATGCTGAAAGACCCTGGTGTGCTGCGCTACAGCCAATATTATTCTGTGGTGTTCGGCGGCTATGTGGCATTGGCTCTGTGGATGACCAAATACTACATCAACGAATACGGCCTGAGCATCGCTACCGCCGGTATGCTGGCTGCCTGCTTCTCTCTGCCCGGCGGCGTGTTGCGCGCAATGGGTGGCTGGTTATCAGATAAATACGGTGCCTATAAGGTTACCTGGGGTGTGATGTGGGTATTGTGGGTATGCTTCTTTATCTTGTCCTACCCGCAAACCGACCTCGTGATCGCCACCACGCACGGCCCGCAAAGCCTGCACATCGGCCTGAATGTGGTGTTGTTTACCATTTTGATGTTTGCCGCCGGTATCGCCATGGCGGTGGGTAAAGCCTCTGTGTTCAAATTTGTGGCCGACGACTACCCGAACGACATCGGTACGGTATCCGGCATCGTTGGCCTGGCTGGT
>NZ_DBHKXY010000013.1:0-17343 GCF_057315495.1 Eikenella sp. | reverse complement strand
CTTGCAGGCTTACTTTTCTCAACCTGTGGTGTAAACAACGCGACGATTTCCTACACCTTTCTTAGTCTGAATGGAATGGGAAACGCATATATAGTGAATTAACAAAAACCAGTACAGCATTGGCTCGCCTTGCCGTAACGTGTGTACTGTCTGCGGCTCGCCGCCTTGTCCTGATTTTTGTTAATCCACTATAGTGCCCGGCCACTCCGCAGCAGTAGATCGGGCATTCACGTCCAAGCTGCTCCCCACGCATTACGCTGGCACAAAATTTTCAGGTAGCCTCTCACAGCAAAAAAGGCTACCTGAAAATCTTCAGGTAGCCTCATCAGCTAATCAAACTAGATTATGCCAAGCCTTTGGCTTTCAGCACTTCCAGCATGGTGCTGCCCAATTCGGCCGGGCTGCGGGTGTAGGCCACGCCTGCTTTTTCGAAGGCGCGGAATTTCTCTTCTGCCGTGCCTTTGCCGCCGGAGATGATGGCACCGGCATGGCCCATGCGTTTGCCTTTGGGCGCGGTTACACCGGCAATGTAGCCCACCACCGGTTTGGACACGTTTGACTGGATGAACTCGGCCGCTTCCTCTTCGGCCGTGCCGCCGATTTCGCCAATCAGGATGATGGCTTCGGTTTGCGGATCGGCTTCAAACAGTTTCAGCGCGTCGATTTGGTTCATGCCCGGAATCGGGTCGCCGCCGATGCCGATACAGGTGGATTGGCCAAGGCCGAGCTTGGTGGTTTGCGCCACGGCTTCATAAGTGAGCGTGCCGGAGCGGGAGATGATGCCGATTTTGCCGGGCTGGTGGATGTGGCCGGGCATAATACCGATTTTGCATTCGCCGGGGGTAATCACGCCGGGGCAGTTCGGGCCCACCAGGCGGGTGCCGTTGCCGTTGGTTTCGAGATAACGTTTGGCTTTGAGCATGTCCAGCGTGGGCACGCCTTCGGTAATCACCACCACCAGTTTCACGCCGGAATCCACGGCTTCCACGATGGAATCCAGCACAAAGGGCGCGGGCACATAAATCACGGAGGCATCGGCGCCGGTTTCGCGCACGGCTTCGTTCATGGTGTTGAACACGGGCAGGCCCAGATGGGTTTGGCCGCCTTTGCCGGGAGTAACGCCGCCCACCACTTTAGTGCCGTAGGCAATCGCTTGTTCGGAGTGGAAAGTACCGTTCTTACCGGTAAAACCCTGTACCAATACTTTGGTGTCTTTATTAATCAATACGCTCATTCTGTTCTCCTTAGGCGTTTACGGCGGCAACAATTTTCTCGGCGGCGTCGTTCAGGCCGTCGGCGGAAGTGAGTTTCAGGCCGGATTCGTTCAGAATCTTCGCGCCCAATTCAGCGTTGTTGCCTTCGAGGCGCACCACCACGGGCACGGTTACGTTCACTTCTTTCACAGCGGCCACAATGGCTTCGGCAATCATATCGCAGCGCACGATACCGCCGAAAATATTGATCAGCACGCCTTTCACGGATTTGTCTTCCAAAATCAGCTTGAAGGCTTCCACCACGCGTTCTTTGGTGGCGCCGCCGCCCACGTCGAGGAAGTTGGCCGGCTGGCCGCCTTTGAGCTTGATGATGTCCATGGTGGCCATCGCCAGGCCGGCGCCGTTCACCATACAGCCGATATTGCCTTCCAGCGCCACATAGTTCAGCTCAAACTCGGAGGCTTTCAGCTCGCGCTCGTTTTCTTGCGATTTATCGCGCAGCTCGGCAATTTTCGGCAGGCGGTACAAAGCATTACCGTCGATGCCCACTTTGCCGTCCACGCAGGCCAGGCTGCCGTCTTCGCGCACGGCCAAGGGGTTGATTTCAAACAGGGCGAAATCGTTTTCGATGAAGGCTTGGTAGGCGCCGGTCATCAGTTTCACAAACTGGCCGACTTGCTTGTCTTTCAAACCCAGCTTGAAGGCCACTTCGCGGGCTTGGCAGGGCTGCAGGCCCACCAGCGGGTCCACCACGGTTTTGAAGATTTTTTCCGGGGTTTCTTCGGCCACTTTTTCAATTTCCACACCGCCCTCGGTGGAAGCCATAAACACCACGCGGCGTGCGGCACGGTCTACCACCGCGCCCAGATAGAGCTCGGTTTGCACCGGATACATATCTTCACACACCAATACGCTGTTTACCGGCTGGCCGTTGGCATCGGTTTGATAAGTAATCAGATTGGTGCCAATCAGGCTTTCAGCCACCTGTTTGGCCTCATCGCGGCTTTTCACCACTTTCACGCCGCCTGCCTTACCGCGTCCGCCGGCGTGCACTTGGGCTTTAATCACAGCAAATTTGCCGCCCAGTTTGTCGTAGGCAGCGGCAGCTTCTTCGCCGTTGGCGGCCAAAATCCCGCCCTGAACCGGCAAACCATAGCCCGCAAGCAGCTCTTTTGCTTGATATTCATGTAGATTCATCAAAGTTCCCTCAGTATAGGTTAAACACAGTTTGCCGCCGTGAAAGCGGCAAGGATCGAATTCAAAACCAGCTTTGATAATGCAGGGCGAAGTATAGACGAAACCCGCAGGTAACATCAGCGCAATTTTGTTAGAACAAGTAAATGGGAGATGTATAAACGGCAGCAACGGCAGCCCGGCCATACACGGACTATACGGGGAGGATAAAGCACAAAGTTTCAGGTAGCCTCCCTGTTACGGGTTGTGTAGGGTGCAGTACGTTCCGCACGCACGCGGTTTCAAATTATTTAACAAGCAACCACGTGCATGAGTTTGCTCACGCACCCTACCTATACCAACTACGCTGAATAATTGAAAGCATTATTATTTTATTCGCCAGAAAACATAACCTCATCCAAGTCATCAATATCGCTCTCTATCTGTTCATAGGTAGCTATAATATTATCTAATATACCTAAATTAATAGCTCCTGTAACATCTCTCACGATTACATTAGTTCCTATATTATTTAACTCATCAATAAGCTTTCTAATTTTTTTTATTTCTATTAATTTTATATCACTTACAGAAGCTATAATCTCATAATTATCTATCTTTGATTTTATTTCAGATAATGGTAGAAAAGTATAATTTCTTAAAATATTATATGTCTTTAATTGATCACCAATTTTATCAATAATTAAATCTATCGTGTTCATTTCATTTCTTATATGCATTAAAAATTATTCATCATATCTGTTATTTTTCCTAGAAGGCTATTCTTCCAGTGAGTAGGTAGGGTTAGCTGCAAGCATAACCCAATAAATAAAGTGTGAAATATTGGGTTTCCCAATCCAACCTACACGCCTTCAATAAAACACTTATCACTAACCAACAAACAAAAGGCTACCTGAAAATTTTCAGGTAGCCTTTCTTCTCCGCCCTAGCGTTCGCTCAAGTTCAAATAATGCCGGCTGCCGCGCATATTGGCGATGGCGTGCAGCAGCAGTTGGAAATGGTCGGGATTATTCACAAAATCCAGCTCTTCGGTGTTGGCAATCAGCAGCGGAGCGCGGTCGTAGAGATAGAAATAGCGGTGGTATTCTTCGTGCACCTGCTGCAGGTAGCCTGGCGGAAACAGGTTGATGTGGTTGTCGCCACGGCTGCGCAGCTGCGCTTCGGCGGCACCGGCGCTGGTTTGCAGGTAAATCACCAAATCGGGCACGGGAATTTCGGGCATGATTTTCTGCTTGAGCTGCCAATATAGCGCCTGCTCGTCTTCGCGCAAAACGGTGGGCACGAAAATCTGGTCTTTTTCCAGCAGGAAATCGCTCACCACGCGCTGCATGCTGTGGTTGGCGTTGCCGATTTCGTCGGCGGCGGCAATGAGGTTGAGCGTTTCGGTGCGGCGCAGCAGGAAGTAGAGCTCGGTGGCCAGGCCGTGGTTGGCGGCGTTGAGGTAGAACTGCTCCAAAAACGGGTTTTGCTCGGGCTGCTCGCTGATGAGGGTGCAGCCGAAATGTTCGGCCAGCTTGCGGCTGAGCGGGGATTTGCCGCTGCCGATGGGGCCTTCCACAACGATGTAGCGGTAGTCTGCCTGCATGGTCTCTCCTTGGAATGTTTCAGGTAGCCTTTCGGGGGTCAGGCAGCCTATTGAAGGCTACCTGAAAAACTTAACTCTCTGTTTCATCCAAACGTTGCACACCTTCATTGCCTAGAGCTGCGGCCAGCTCGGCAGCGGTGGCGGTTTGGCCGGGCAGGATGTGCTGCGGGGCGATTTCGGCCAGGGGAATCATCACGAAGCCTCGCTGATGGGCGCGCGGGTGCGGCAGCTGCAAGGCTGGGCTGTCGAGCATTTGGCCGGCGTAGTCGATTAAATCCAAATCCAGCGTACGCGGGGCATTGCGGAAGCTGCGCACGCGGCCGGCGGCGGCTTCGGTTTGGTGCAGCAGCGCGAGCAGTTCGGCAGCGGGCAAATCGGTAGCCAGCAACGCCACGGCATTAATAAAGTCGGGCTGGTCGGCATAACCCACCGGCGCGGTGCGGTAAAACGAGGAAGCCGCCAGCACCTGCACTTGCGGGTGCGCCGCCAGCGCGGCCAGGGCGCTTTGCAGCTGGGAAACGGGCTGTTCGAGGTTGCTGCCCAAGGCAATAATGGCTTGCTTCATTTGGTGTTTTTAATCATGGAGTGATTAGAATTGGGCTACCTGAAAACGGAGTCGGCGGGATTTTCAGGTAGCCTTTGAATGAGGTGTCGGATTCGAGGATCCGAACTACGGCTACTTCAAGCAAATCCCGCCTATTCAGCCGCGCCCTTATCTGCCGCGCCTGTTTTCTTCTTGCGCCGGCGGCGTTTTTTGGCCGGTGCGTCGCCGCTGTCGTGGCGTTGTTCGGCGGCTTGAATCATCTGTTTTCGCTGTTCTTCGTCGGCTTCTTGGAAAGCGGTCCACCAGTCGGCAATGCCCTGCTCTACTTCGCCGGCGCGGGCGCGCAGCAGCAGGAAATCGTAGGCGGCGCGGAAGCGGGACTGGGCAAGCAGGCGGAATGGGCGGGCGCCGCGCCGGTGCTCGAACTGAGGCTGGAGCTGCCAGATTTCGCGCATCGAGGCGGTGAAGCGATGTGGCACGCCCCAACCTTTTTCCATGTGGGCGCGGATTTCGGCCACGGCGGCGCTGAGTGCGGGCATGGTTCTGAACCCGCTATTCTGAGCGCGCTGCCAGGCTTCGCGCACCTGCGGCCACAACACGGCGGCCAGCACAAAGCCCACGGATACGCCTTGGTCGGTGCGCAGGCGGTTGTCGGTGCTGTTGAGGGCAAGCGCCACGATGCCGCGCCCTTGGTTTTCAGGTAGCCTTTCCAAGGCGCAGGCAAGCAGGGGGTGCACGCTTTGGCCGTCCATGCCCAAGGCCTGCATCTGTTTGAGGCAGTCGATGGCCGCGCCGGAAAACAAGAGCTTCATCACTTCATCGAACAGGCGCGCCAGCGGCTCTTTGGGCAACAGGTGCAGACATTCGGCAATCGGCGCGGCGGTATCGGGGGCTACCTGAAAACCGAGTTTGCCGGAGAGCCGGGCGGCACGCAGCATGCGCACCGGGTCTTCCTGATAGCGTGCACGGGCGTCGCCGATCATCACCAGGCGTTTGGCGCGGATGTCGGCCACGCCGTGATGGAAATCGGTGATTTCCCCGCGGGCGGGGTTGTAATACAGGGCGTTGCAGGTGAAATCGCGGCGGGCGGCGTCTTGCTCCATGCTGCCGTAGCTGTTGTCTTGCATGATGCGGCCGTGTTCGTTTTGCCGCGCGGGGCGGTTGCCGCCGCGGAAGGTGGTGACTTCAATCGTTTCCGGCCCCACCATCACGTGCACAATCTGAAAGCGCCGGCCGATGATGCGGCTGCGGCGGAATACTTTGCGCACTTCTTCGGGGCGGGCATTGGTGGCCACATCAAAATCTTTCGGCTCGATGCCCAAGAGCAAATCGCGCACCGCGCCGCCCACCACATAAGCCTCAAACCCGGCCTGTTGCAGCCGCGACACCACTTTTTCCGCCGCATAGCTGAGCCCGTCTGGCGTGATGCCGTGTTCGTTTTGCGGCAGCACCTGTTTGTGCGAATGCGTTGCGGCGGCTTCAGGTTTGCCCGGCAGGATTTTGCGCAGCCATCTAGTCAGCATAGGGTGTGTTCTCAATTCTTGTTTTTCAGGTAGCCTGCGGTGTGCGTGCAGGCGCGTGCTTAAGATAAAGTGCGCAGTATAACCTTTCGCCGCAACGGCTGCCAAACCAAGCTCTTTCCGTTATAATCGCCACTACCCCGCACCACAGGAAAACACACCATGTATAACTACCAATCCGACGCCACCCAGTTCCTGCAAAAATACATCGAAGAACACCCCGAAGAGCAAGAACGCCGCCTCCAAAACCGCGGTTTGTTGTGGGATGTGGAGCTCAACCCCGAAGAGCAGGCCGATTTCGCCGACGGCAAAGTCGCCAAAAAACCCTACACCTACTATTCCTACTAAACCCCGCGCCGCGCCATGACCGCAGCCACCGACCATCTGCCCCCCGGCCTTGCAGGCTACCTGAAAAGCATCAACCCGCCTGAAGCAGAAGTGTTGCAACGCCTGCGCCAAACCACCGCGCAGCACCGTATGGGCAAAATGCACCTGGCCGCCGAGCAAGCCCAGCTCCTCGCCTTTCTCGTGCAGCTCATCCGCGCCGAACGCTGCCTAGAAATCGGCGTGTTCACCGGCTACAGCAGCACCGCCGTTGCCCTCGCCCTGCCTGAACACGGCCGCCTCACCGCCTGCGACATCAACATCACCTACACCAACACCGCGCGTCGCTTCTGGCGCGAAGCCGGCGTGGAGCACAAAATCGAGCTCCACCTCCAGCCCGCCCTCATCACGCTCGACCAACTCATCCAGCAAGGCCGCAGCGGCAGCTACGATTTCGCCCTGATCGACGCCGACAAACCGCCCACCGCCCACTACTACGAACGCTGCCTCACCCTACTGCGCCCAGGCGGCCTCATCGCTATCGACAACCTCCTGCTCGGCGGCCGCGTGTATCAAGAAAATGCCGAACCTGCGCCCGAATCCATCGAGCGCATCCGCGCCTTCAACCAATCCCTGCAAACCGACTCCCGCGTAGCCGCCCTCACCCTGCCCTTGGGCGACGGCCTCACCCTGCTGCGCAAACGTCATCCCGAGGAAATCCCATGCGCCTAATCATCCCCGCCGCCCTCTGCGGCCTCGCTGCCTGCACCGCCCTGCCCCCCGCAGCGCCAGCCCCTGCCGGCAGCCCCCTGCCCCAGCAGCGTATCGAAACCGAGCTCAACGCCCACAACCAGCAAATCGGCCAACTGCAACAGCAAGTCGCCGAACTGCGCAGCCAAGTCAGCGAGCTGCAACAACGCCAGCAACAACTCACCCAGCTCCTCGATGCCAGTGCCGCCTCCCGCCGCAGCACCAGCCACAGCAGCGCCGAGCCTGCCACCGCTCCAGCGGAAAACCCGCAAGAGCAAGCCTACCAACAAGCCATGCAACTCTACCGCAGCGGCCTCTACAGCCAAGCCCTGCAGCAGCTGCGCTTTGCCGAACGCAGCGGCAGCGGCGGCCGCACCGAACAAAACGCCCTCTTCCTGCTGATGCAGAGCCACGAAAAACTGCGCAACTGCGAATCCGTCATCCTCACCGGCCAACGCTTCGCCACCCGCTTCGCCGCCAACCCCAAAGCCGCCGAAGCCCTCTACAGCGTTGGCAGCTGCCAATGGAGCATGCAGCAACGCGACATCGCCCGCGCCACCTGGCGCAAGCTGATGCAAACCTACCCCAACAGCCCAGCCGCCCGCCGCGCCAGCCAGCGCATCCAGAACAACCGTTGATGAATGAGGCTACCTGAAATTTCAGGTAGCCCATTCCTCCCCATCATCCCACTCTACATAAGGAATCCCCATGCTCCCCAAAATCAAACGTGCCCTGATCAGTCTTTCCGACAAAACCGGCGCCGTCGAATTTGCCCGCACGCTCGACAAGCTCGGCGTGGCCATCCTCTCCACCGGCGGCACAGCCAAGCTCTTGGCCGATGCGGGCATTCCCGTCATCGAAGTGTCCGACTACACCGGCTTCCCCGAAATGCTCGACGGCCGCGTGAAAACGCTGCACCCGAAAATCCACGGCGGCATTCTCGGCCGGCGCGATTTGCTTGATCACGTTGCCACCATGGAAGAGCACGACATCGGCAATATCGACCTGGTGTGCGTGAACCTCTACCCCTTTGCCGCCACCATCGCCAAGCCCGGCTGCACGCTGGAAGACGCGATTGAAAACATCGACATCGGCGGCCCGACCATGGTGCGCTCCGCCGCGAAAAACTGGAAACACGTCGCCATCGTTACCGACACCGCCGACTTCCCCGCCGTCGCCGCCGAAATGGAAGCCAACGGCGGCGCGTTGAGCGACAAAACCCGCTTCAACCTCTCGCGCAAAGCGTTCAGCCACACCGCCCAATACGACGGCATGATTTCCAACTACCTGACCTCGCTTTCAGACGACGTCTTGAGCGGCACGCCTGAAATCGGTGAATTCCCAAGCCAGTTCAACCAAAGCTGGATTAAAGTGCAAGATATGCGCTACGGCGAAAACCCGCACCAGCGCGCCGCGTTCTACCGCGATGTGTACCCCGCCGCAGGCAGCCTCGCCGCATACCAACAACTACAAGGCAAAGAATTGTCGTACAACAACATCGCCGATGCCGATGCCGCATGGGAAGCCGTCAAATCCTTCGACGCGCCCGCCTGCGTGATTGTGAAACACGCCAATCCGTGCGGCGTCGCCGTTGCAGCCGATACATTGACTGCTTACAAACTCGCCTACGCCACCGACACCACCAGCGCGTTCGGCGGCATCATCGCCTTCAACCGCGAAGTGGACGGCGCAACGGTGAAACAGATTACCGACAACCAGTTTATGGAAGTCCTGATGGCGCCGAAGTTCACCGCCGAAGCCCTCGAAATCGCCGCCGCCAAGAAAAACGTGCGCGTATTGGAAGTGCCTCTGGAAGCAGGCGCGAACCGCTTCGAACTCAAGCGCGTCGGCGGCGGACTGTTGGTACAAACGCCCGACATCCACCGCCTCAGCCGCGCCGATTTGAAAGTCGTCTCCAAACGCCAACCGACCGAGCAGGAGTGGAACGATTTGCTGTTTGTCTGGAACGTCGCCAAATACGTCAAATCCAATGCCATCGTGTTCGGCAAAGGCGGCCAAACCTACGGCATCGGCGCAGGCCAAATGAGCCGTGTGGACAGCACCCGCATCGCCGCCCGCAAAGCGCAGGACGCAGGTTTGGACTTAAACGGCGCGTGTGCCGCCTCCGATGCCTTCTTCCCGTTCCGCGACGGCGTGGACGTCATCGCCGAACAGGGCATCAAAGCCATCATCCACCCCGCAGGTTCGATGCGCGATCAGGAAGTCTTCGACGCGGCGGACGAACACGGCATTGCCATGGTGGTAACGGGCGTGCGGCATTTTAGGCATTAAGCTTTCCCGTATGGCAAAAGGCTACCTGAAAGTTTCAGGTAGCCTTTTATATAACTGATATAATGAAGAAACATTGTTTCAGCCCACCATTATTAGGAGAGCAATATGCAAAAATATATTCTGATCGCCCTATTGCTTGCCTGCGCCACAACAGCCGGAGCAGACAATTTCCGCCCACAAAAACTGGCCTTGATCCATAACCTATATGTACCCTATCAAAACGGCAATACCGTTCATGCCCATCCAGAACACCACTTTTCCGCCGATCTACAGGCTGTATACCAAGAAGACAAACAGCATACACCACCGAATGAAGTCGGCTGCATCGATTACGACCCGATTATTGCCGGGCAGGATTGGGATTCAGCCAGCCTAAACCGGACGCTGAACATCCGGCCACTGGCCAACGGCCGAATCGAAGCCGTATTCCAGCAGTTTCCCGGCGATTTCTCAGCCACCCAAGTGCAATTCGTGCTGCAATGCAGCCCAAACGGTCGCTGCCTGATCGACGACATCTATTCTGCCACGCCAGGGCACCGCTTGGTTTCATTCAAACGCAGCGTACGGCGCTGTATTAGCGAAATGACCAAATAGCGCTAAAGCTACTTTAGACTTCCAACAACATAGTCCTACCAGCCAGCATATTTTTCAGGTAGCCTCAAGAGCAAACCCATGGAACCTCAAGAACTCGATACCCTAAACCTCAACGAAGCCCTCGCCGAAATCCTGCAAGCCCACGGCTATGCCTGCCAAACGCAAGGGGAAAAAATCCTGCCCGATTTCGCCGTGCCCGTGCAGTTCGAAACCTGGGTATTTCCGCGCGAACACGCCAACGGTGTGGTGGTGAGCCGTTTCGATGTCGGCATTACCCTGCCCGACGGGCGCGAACTTTACGAATGCTGCGGCGACATCGGCGAAAATTTGGAAGAAGCCCTCTCGTGCAACCTGCACAGCTTCTGCACCAACAGCCTGCATGTTTTGCTGGATGCGTTCAACCCTAGCGAAAACCATTGCCCCCACGAAATCTGGACAGCCCACAACGGCAACCGTTTCCAAGCCATTTTGGGCGACTGGACAACGAAAAAACTGGGCGAAGACACCGACGGCGGCGATGCGGAAACAATCGGCAACATCATTCCCGAGGCATTAGAAAGCACGCTGCAATCCCTCATCTGCCATCAAAACCTCACAGCTCAATATCATTTAATCCGCTTCTTCTACGCCCAATCGGACAACGAAACGACGAACATAGAATTTATGATCGACAACCAAGACGATGCCGCCGAAGAAGAACAACAGCTTGCCCAACTCCCCTGGCTGCGCCAGGAAGCCTATTACAGCGTACGCCGCTGCATCATGCTCAAGCCTTTGAATGAAGACCGGGCATAAGCCCTATCGTTTTGCCATAAAGAAAGGCTACCTGAAACTTTTCAGGTAGCCTTTTTGCCGATGGTATTAATCTTCACGGCCGTGTTTTTGGATAAACTCGATTTTGTAGCCATCTGGGTCTTCCACGAAGGCGATAACGGTATTGCCGTGTTTCATCGGGCCGGCTTCGCGCACCACTTTGCCGCCTTTGGCACGCACCGCATCGCAAGCGGCGTAGGCGTCTTCCACTTCGATGGCGATGTGGCCGTAGGCGTTGCCGAGGTCGTAGCTTGCGGTATCCCAGTTGTGGGTGAGCTCGAGTACGGCGGTTTCGTCTTCGCTGCCGTAGCCGACGAAGGCGAGGGTGAAGCGGCCTTCGGGGTAATCTTTGCGGCGCAGAAGTTTCATGCCGAGCACTTCTTGGTAGAAGGCGAGAGAAGCGTCGAGGTTGCCAACGCGCAGCATGGTATGGAGGATTCGCATGGTTTGTCCTTGGTAGGTGTTTGCTAGGGAGGCAGATTGTAACAGGTTCCTGGCAGGCTGCGGGCTTCAGGCTACCTGAAAACTGGTTCAGCCCAGCAGAAACAACTCGCGGCCATGCTGTTTGAGCCAAGCAGTGGCAGCGGCTCGGTGCGGGGTGTGTTGTTCGACTGCTGCCCAAAAGGCGGGGCTGTGGTTGGGGTGGCGCAGGTGGGCGAGTTCGTGCACGCAAACGTAGTCGGCCACGTATTCGGGTGCGCCGATAAGCCGCCAGTTGAGGTGGATGTTGCGGCGGCGGCATACGCCCCAGAAGGTTTTGGCGCGGCTGAGGGCGGTGTGTTCGGGAATGAGCTGCAGGCGCTGGGCGTGTGCGGCGAGGCGGGGGAGGAGGTAGGCTTCGGCCAGCGGCTGGAGGTGTAAGCGCAGGCGGGCTTGCTGCTGCGTCCATTCGGCTGCGGGCAGGAGGATGCGGCCTGGCTGGATTTGGATGGCGGCTTGGTCGTGGGATTGCAGTTGGTGCGGCTGGCCGTAGAGCCAGATATGGCTGGGGGCTGCAGCCGGAGCGGGGCTGTGCCGGAGCATTTGCTGCAGAGCGGTTTCATTATGTTGCAGCCAGCGGCGCAACTCGGGCAGGCTTAGCTGCGGCGGGATGCTGAGCCGCAGGCTGTGTGCGCTGTGCGCCCGCAGGATGATGTTTTTTTTGGCACGGCGGCTGAGGTGGAGCTGGATGGTGTGACCGCTGGCGAGGATGTGGGTGAGGAGGGGCATAGCGGGTTTAGGCAATCTTTGGGGTTTGATTTATATGGTTTCAGGTAGCCTAGGCTACCTGAAAATATTTATGCTGGTGCAACCACACCAGCCACCGGCAGGCAGATTTATGCCTGATATTTGCGCCTGAAACAATTGTTTGGCATGAATGCCCGGCCTACGGTTTGATGTTTCAGGTAGCCTTTGAGCACACCAAAGGCTACCTGAAAGTTTAATTGGATTGACCGGCGGCTTCCGGCTGGGCGGATACGGCTTCGGTGGCAACAGTTTGATGCAAGGTGGTGAGCTTGCGGGTGAGGATGTTGAGGATGAGGCCGTAGGCGGGCAGGAAGAAGAGCGTGCCGATCACGAGTTTGAACAGGTAATCGACAAAGGCGATGTGCGGCCAGTTGGCGGCCATAAAGGCATCGCTGCTGCCGGCGAAGGCGATGGAGAAGAAAAGCACGGTATCCACGGCGTTGCCGGCGAAGGTGGAAGCGGCGGGGGCGATCCACCAGGATTTCAGCCGGCGCAGGCGGTTGAACACGACAATATCGAGAATTTGGCCGACAACATAGGCGGCAAAGCTGGCCAGGGCGATGCGGAACACGGGCATCACAAACACGGCAAGCGCGCCCCAGCCTGTCCAGGCGCCTTCTTGAAACAGCACGGAAAAGGCATAAGAAACGAGCAAGGCGGGGAACATAACAAAGAAGATAATGCGCCGGGCGAGGCTTTGGCCAAAAATGCGCACGGTTAAATCGGTGGCGAGGAAGATGAAGGGAAAGCTGAGCGCGCCCCAGGTGGAATGCACTTCAAAGCCGTTGGGCAGGGTGACGCTAAAGGGGAATTGCACGAGATAGTTGCTGGCGGCAATCACCAGGATGTGGAAGAAAACGAGCCAGCGGAGGGCTTGCTGCTGTTGGGCGGAGGTGAAGCGGTAGTTTTGCATAATGGTCCTTAGTTTTGGTTTAGATAAAAATCTACGCGGGAGGGTTGCGAACCGCGCGGGGTTGGAAACTGGGTTTCAGGTAGCCTTTGGGTTAATGTGGCGAACCTTAGTCTTCGCCGCCTGCTTCAAAGGAGAAGCTGAGGCCGGCAAACCATTGGCTGAAGTGGTCGGCAATTTTTTGGTAGAACAAATCGCTGTAAATCAGCCAAACGGCTTGGTTGGGCAGGAGGAACAGGCTGCCTTCGTTGTGGCTGCCGATGGTGAAGCCCTGCTGTATTTCTTCCAGCGACAATTGCGGCCAATCGCTGCTGGTTTCGGTGGCTTTGAAGTAGAACTCGGGATCGGAGAGGCGGGCGTAGTATGGCAGGCTGTTGCGCTCGGTTTCGCACAGCAGGGCAGGCGGGTAGAAATCTACGTCTTCGCCATTAGCAGTTTCGTACACTCGAATGCCGCGTGCTTGGCCAATCATGGCGAGGTATTCCGCTGGCAGCGGCTGGCCGGCGTAGTGGGTGGGAAGGGTGTGGGGCATGATGTTTTCTATAAATTTAGGAGGCTGGTGTGGAGGCTACCTGAAAATATTGCCACTATGTTTCCTGCTCAAACTCTGCCTGCATGATTTGGCAGGCCTGTTCAAAAGCGGCTTTGTCTTCATTGCTGAAAACCGGCAGGGAAAAGGCGAGCCGTTTGGCTTCGTTCAGGCTGATGCGGCGGTTGGCTTGCACGAAGGCAATACAGGCCAGCCATGCCGCGCCGTGCTGTTTTAGCTGCTGAACTTCGGCAGCCAGTGCTGCGTTATCCAGCGGGGGAAGAGAGGCGGCGCGGTTTTTAATTTCAGCAAGCAGCATGGGTTTCAGGTAGCCCGCAGGCTTACTGCATATCGTGTGTAAACAGCCGCTCGCGCGCCATTTGCTCGAACGGTGTGCCGGGGCGGCCATAGTTGGCGAACGGATGAATGGCGATGCCGCCGCGCGGGGTGAATTCGCCGAACACTTCGATGTATTTCGGGTTCATCAGCTTGATGAGATCTTTCATGATGATGTTGATGCAATCTTCGTGAAAGTCGCCGTGGTTGCGGAAGCTGAAGAGGTAGAGCTTGAGCGATTTGCTTTCCACCATTTTGATATCGGGGATATAGCGGATCAGGATGGTGGCGAAATCGGGCTGGCCGGTGAGCGGGCACAGGCTGGTGAATTCCGGGCAAACGAACTTGACGAAGTAGTCGTTGCCGGGGTGTTTGTTGTCGAACGCTTCGAGGATTTCGGGGGCGTAGGTTGAGGGATATTGCGTGCCGGTGTTGCCCAGCAGGGAGAGGCCGCTGAGCTCTTCTTTGTTGCGCATGGGAGTCCTTAGTTTTGGTAACGCGGGAGGGTTGCGAACCGCGATTTGGAAAAAGGATCGGATTATAAAGGATTTTTAGGCTACCTGAAAGCGCAGCTTCAACGAAGTTTCTGCAGAAAGTGAAGTGTCTGCCAAGCTAAAGTTTCAGGTAGCCTTTGGCAGGTTTGCGCTAAATCTCTCCGGCGCGCAGGGCAGCGAGTACGGGGGCGGTTTTGGGGGAAAAGCCGCGCCAGAGGCGGTAGGATTCGGCGGCCTGCTCCACCAGCATGCCCACGCCATCGGCGCTGCGCCCTGCGCCTGCTTCGGCGGCGAAGCGCATAAAGGCGGTGGGCTCGCGGCCATAGGCCATGTCGTAGGCGAGTTCGCATTGGGCAAACACGGCAGGGGCAATGGCAGGCACTTGGCCGCTCAGACTGCCGGAGGTGGCGTTGATAATAATATCGAAACCAGCAGCAGGCAGTTGGCCCAACTCGGCAGCACGGATGCCGAAAATGGCAGCCAGCTCTTGCGCTTTGGCCGTGGTGCGGTTGGCAATACTGAGGCTGGTGGGACGGCATTCGAGCAGAGGCAGAATCACGCCGCGCGCTGCGCCACCCGCGCCGATAATGAGGATGCGTTTGCCCGCTAGGGCTACCTGAAAATTGCGGCTAATATCGGCCACCAAACCGATGCCGTCGGTATTGTCGGCATGGATTTTGCCGTTAGCCTGTTTGATTAAGGTGTTGGCTGCGCCGGCGGCACGGGCGCGTTCGGAAAGGCTGTCTGCCCAGGCACAGGAATCGGTTTTGAAAGGCACGGTTACGTTTGCGCCCACGCCGCCGGCAGCGAAAAAGGCGGCAGCAGCTTGGGCGAAGCAGCCTGGCTCGGCTAGCAATCGTTCATATTCGATTGCCATGCCTTCTTGGGCGGCAAACATTTGGTGGATGGCCGGTGAGCGGCTGTGGGCCACTGGGTTGCCGAAAACGGCGTAGCGGGGAGCAGGCATGGTGTGCGCGGCAGAGAAAAGAAAGTGCTGAATTATAGCCAAATATATGTTCCAACGCTTGCAAAGCTACCGTGCCGCCCCATCTTGCTGTTTAACGGCCGAAGCAGGCAGCAGCAGCGGCCGGCTGAATTTTTGCAAACGGCGTATTTGCTGCTACAATCCGCATTCGTTTCTTTCTTATTTGATATTCAAGAGGAGTTTTTCCACATGCAACCGCGCAATGTTTATGACTACACCGACGTGGGCAGCAATGTTTCCGCGCAAAACACCCTTTTGCGCAAAACCTACGGCTTGCTCGGGCTTTCGTTCCTCCCGGCAGCTGCCGGCGCATTCGTCGCCATGGCCACCGGCTTGAGCCTGTTCAGCTTCTCCAACAGCTATTGGGTTGGCGTGGGCATTTTCTTCGCTTTCTTCTACGGCATGTGCTTCCTGATCGAGAAAAACCGCTACAGCAATGTGGGCGCTGCCCTGCTGATGGTGCTCACTTTCGGCCTCGGCTTCTCGCTCGGCCCGATTTTGAACTACAGCCTGGCGCTTTCCAACGGCATCGAACTCATCGGCATTGCCGCCGTGATGACTGCCGCCGTGTTCCTGAGCATGGCAGCCATGGCCAAATCGCCAACCTTCCAAACCAAAAGCATCGCCCGCTTCGTTACCGTGGGCTTTGTGGTGGCCTTTATCGCTATGATAGCCAACCTCTTCCTGAGCATTCCCGCGCTCTCGCTCACCGTATCCGCCCTGTTTGTGATCGTGAGCTCCGTGCTGATTATGTGGCAGGTGCGCGTGATCATCGAAGGCGGCGAAGACAGCCACATCAGCGCCGCGCTCACGCTGTTTGTTGCCATCTACAACATCTTCACCGGCCTCCTGCGCCTGCTGTTGGCATTTGCCGGCGAAGACTAAACCGCTTTAATTCGTGTTTGAACAAAAGGCTACCTGAAAAATTTCAGGTAGCCTTTTCTAATGATCGGTTCAAGCAGCAAACGTAGGCCAATTCATACCCCAACATTTCAGAAATCCAATGGCTTTGCTGGGTTTGCTAATCCAAGCTACTCTGGCCAAACTTTCCCCAGATACATAAACAGCCAGCACAAGCGGACTGTTTTTTCGTGTATTCAATCTGTTTGATGGTTTCCAGGTAGCCTGCAATGGGGTAGAGGCTACCTGAAAAATGGCCGTACGTTTCTGTAGAAGCCGGAAGCCACCTATCCACCGCCCAAGTCCTGCACCTGCTGCACCAAATACTGCCGCCCATCTTGCTTAGCCAGACTTAAATATTGCGGCAGCAAAGGCGAGCCCATAGCGGCCAAGGCCTGCAACACGGCAATTTTCTGGTATTCATCCGCATCCAAGCCGGCAACGTCACGGTAGATGCCGCGCTGCCAAAAGTGTTCGGCATAGCGTTCGGTGTGCGGCGCATGCAGGCTGCCAGACACCATCAGGGCGCGGCGGCAAGTGTATTCGTCGGGGTCGTTGCAGAAAAATTCCGCCCATTGCCATGCAACGGCTTGGCTGGAGAGGCATGGGAGCTGCACGGCCAGCTGCCAGCCCGCATCATACGCAGGCTGCTGCCGATAGGTTTCGCACAGCCGCAGCAAGGCTGGCTCGGGCAGCATTCCGGCGATGTATTCGCTTTCGTTGTCGCGCGCGGTAAGGTAAAGCAGCTGCCGGGCCTGTTCGGGCTGCCATGCGTGCGCAGGGATTTGCTGCACAAAATCAAAACACGCCGCCCACACTTCAGGCATGGCGGCATAGTTACATTCCCATTCGCCGCCAATTTCCTGCTCGGCTTGCTTGCCGAACTCGGCGCTTTTCCAGGCAAGGAAATCGGTGTACACGCGATGCAGCTTTTCAATGACGGATGATTGGTTCATGGCAAATTCGCCTGGCTGTTTTTAGTTGCATAGAAACTTGCTACATTCGTTTTAACTTCGTTGAAGCGGCGCTTTCAGGTAGCCTTTCACCGATTGCAGGCTACCTGAAACCTAATCTGCCAAATCCGGCATAAGTAACAAAAAAGGTGCTATTTCAGAGAACCTTGCCAGTAAGT
>NZ_DBHKXY010000012.1:0-40604 GCF_057315495.1 Eikenella sp. | reverse complement strand
CCGTCGCCCGAACACTACCTGCCGCTGCTCTACACCGCCGCGCTGCGCGAACCGCAGGACGATATGGAAATATTCAATGACGAACTCGCCTTCGGCTCGATCAGCATGACTTCCGTTTTAATCGGGTAAAAGGCCGCGGCAAACCGAAAGCGGCTGGGCGCAAATCGCTTCGGACAGTTGGCGCTAGATGGGTTGCAGGCTGCTTTTTCTGCCCGAACTGCAATCTCATCAACAATCGGGTCGCTTTCACATAGGCCTTTCCCTAAACTTGAGCCGTTTTCAACAGCAACATCAGGGAAAGATTATGTCAAACCTATTGGATTTAAAAGATAAAACAGCCGCCGTCATAGGTGCGTCGTCAGGCATCGGGCGTGCAATTTCGCTACTGTTGGTGGAACACGGTGCCAATGTTGTTTTGTGCGCCCGCCGTACCGACAAACTGGAAGAAACCGCCGCCCTGATCCGTGCACAAGGCGGACGGGCGGTTACCGTGGCAGGCGATGCGGTATTGCCTGAAACGCACGGAACAGTTGTCCGCACGGCGCAGCGCGAGTTCGGCGGCTTGGACATCGCAATCAACAATGCAGGCACGCTTGGTGCGTACAAGCCTTTAGCGGAACTTTCCCCTGAAGAATGGCGGGTTACGCTGGACGGCAATCTGACTGCCGCCTTCCTCGGCGCACGCAGCCAAATCCCCGCCATGCTGGCACGCGGCGGCGGTGCGATGGTATTCACGTCCAGCTTTGTCGGCACCAGTTGCGCCCTGCCGAACATGGGTGCATACGGCTGTGCCAAAGCCGCACTTTCCGCATTGGCCAAAAGCATTACCGCCGATTACGCCGCCCAAGGCATCCGCGCCAACGCCCTGCTGCCCGGCGGCACGGACACGGAAATGATGTCTGCCGACCCTCAACAGCGCGCGTGGGCAGAAGGGCTGCACGCAGTAAAACGCATTGCCCGCCCGGAAGAAATCGCTGCCGCAATTTTATTTTTGGTCAGCCCGATGAGCAGTTTTATCACGGGTGCGGCAATACCTGCGGATGGGGGAAATTCGGCGGTAAAATAGGTTTTCAGACGGCCTGAAAGCATAAAAAAGCAGCCTGCACTTTGTTTTGTGAATGTGCAGGCTGCTTTTTCCTGCCGAACCGCAACCCCATCAACAATCGGGTCGCCACCCGGCTGCTTTACGCGTATCCTAACGCCATGAAACTTCAAAACAACCCCATGTCCCCGAATCAAATCCGCCAATTCACGTGCATTGCCCGCGCCATCGAATACCTTTACGACCATGCCGCCGAGCAGCCCGATTTGGCGCAGGTGGTGGCAGCAGTGCATGTCAGTCCCGAGCACTTGCAGCGCGAATTTTCCGCATGGGCGGGCATCAGTCCGAAAAAATGCTGCAACACATCAGTATCAGCCGTGCCAAAGAAGCCCTGAAAAACAGCGAAAGTGTGGCGGAAGCGGCGCACAGCGGCGGATTGAGCGGCACGGGGCGGCTGCACGACTTATTTGTCGGCATCGAAAAAATGACCCCGGGCGAATACAAAAACGGCGGCGCAGGCCTGCAAATCGATTACAGCCTGATTCCCGGCCCTTTCGGCGACCTGTTGGCAGCAGCAACAGACAAAGGCATCTGCTTCATGCGTTTTTCAGACGACCCTTCCGCCGTCCTGAACGAATTGCGCGCCGAATATCCGAACGCCCGCCTAATCGGGCAGGAAACCGCATTCCACCGCCAAGCCGCCGACATCTTCCGCACCCGGCACGGCCGCGTTACCCTGCACATCAAAGGCACACCCTTCCAGCTCAAAGTGTGGCAGGCCTTGCTCGATATTCCCGCAGGCAGCCTGCAAAGCTACGGCACGGTGGCGCAGCGCATGGGTTCGCCCAACGCCGCGCGAGCCGTTGGGACGGCCATCGGACAGAATCCCGTTGCATTACTCATCCCTTGCCACCGCGTCATCCGCGAAAGCGGCATCATTGGCGGTTACCGCTGGCAACGCGGGCGCAAAATGGCGATATTGGCGCACGAATTGGGAGACACTGATGACGCTTGACCTCTTCCCCGAAACCGCCAACCCGCACGCCAACCTTCTGCCCTACGACGGCATCGTCAGCGATTTTGGACGGATTTTCACTGCCGCCGAAGCTGACCGTTATTTTGAAATTTTGCAGCGTGATATTCCCTGGCGGCACGACGAAGCCGTGATATTCGGCAAGCACATCATCACCGCCCGCGAAGTTGCATGGTACGGCGACACGTCCTACAACTACGGCTACTCCGGCGCAAACCGCATCGCCCTGCCGTGGAGCGGCGTCTTGCCCGAACTCAAAAACCGCGTGGAAGCCGCCATCGCCGGCATCTGCCCCACCCGCTTCAACTCCTGCCTGCTCAACCGCTACAACAACGGCAACGAAGGCATGGCGTGGCACAGTGACGAAGGGCAGGGGCTGGCCAAAGACAGTGCCATTGCCTCCCTCGGTCTCGGCGCAACGCGCAAATTCGCCTTCAAACACAAAGAAAGCAAGGAAAAACGCGAAATGTGGCTGGAACACGGCCAGCTCATTGTGATGCATGGCGAAACGCAGAAACACTGGCTGCACACCATCCTGAAAAGCACCCGCATCCAAGAGCCGCGGATTAATCTGACGTTTCGGGTGATGGCGGGATAAAATAGAAAAGGCCGTCTGAAAACTGAAAAGCAGCCTGCACATTTAATGCACGGCAAATCCAAATATTCGACTGCACCGCCCGTTCGGTATAATCCGTGCAGGCTGCCCTCAAATCGCAGTTTCAACGCAGCAAAACCACCAAGCCACAAGGAGACACCCATGAGCAAACAACACACCTACCGCGCCACCGTCGAATGGACGGGCAACTTGGGCAGCGGCACATCGTCCTACACCGACTATTCGCGCGATTACACCGTCCAAATCGCCGGCAAACCCGACCTTTTCGGCTCGTCCGACCCTGCCTTTCGCGGCGACGAACACCGCCACAACCCCGAAGACATGCTGCTGGCCGCCGTTTCCGCCTGCCACAAACTCTGGTATCTGTACCTGTGCAGCGCGGCGGGCATCACCGTTACCGCCTACACCGACCACGCCGAAGCCGTGATGGATGAAGGCAGCCGCACGCAGCCGGGCAGATTCGTCAAAGCCACGCTGCGCCCGCAAGTCACCATCACCCAAGCACAGCACATCGAGCAAGCCAAAGCCCTGCACCACGAAGCGCATCGTTTGTGCTTTATCGCCAATTCGTTGAATTTTAAAGTGGAATGTGAGTGTGAGATTGTGGTGGAGTGAGGGCTGATAAAACGCAGCTTATATCTGAATATTTAGGCTACCTGAAAGTTTCAGGTAGCCTTTACAGTAGTGTTGCCCCAATTAAGTGAAAACAAACGAAAGGCTACCTGAAAATATTTCGAACCGTTTTCAGGTAGCCTCTTAGTTGAAATGCGCCTTACCAACGCTTAAAGATTAGCGAGGTATTCACGCCGCCGAAGGCGAAGTTGTTGTTCATCACGTATTCGGTGTCGATGTGTCGGCCGGAGCCGGTGAGGTAGTCGGCTTCGCCGCAGCGGGGGTCGATGTCGTTCAGATTCAGGGTGGGGGCGAACCAGCCGCTGCGCATCATTTCGATGGCAAACCAGGATTCGAGTGAGCCGCAGGCGCCGAGGGTGTGGCCGAGGTAGCTTTTTTGCGAGCTGATCGGGACGTGGCCGAACACGGCGGCGGTGGCTTGGGTTTCGGCGATGTCGCCCTGTTCGGTGGCCGTGCCGTGGCCGCTGACATAACCGACGGCGGAAGGCGGCAGGGCAGCGTCTTCGAGGGCAAGCTCCATGCAGTGTTGCATGGTGCGCATTTCGGGGCGGGTGATGTGGCTGCCGTCGCAGTTGGCGCCGTAGCCGACGATTTCGGCGATGATGTGCGCGCCGCGTGCTTGGGCATGTTCCAATTCTTCCAGCACCATCATGCAGCCGCCTTCGCCGAGCACGAGGCCGTCGCGCGCTGCGTCGTAGGGGCGGGGAGTAAGTTCGGGTTCGTAGTTGCGGCGGCTGGCGGCGTAGAGGCTGTCGAACACGAAGGCTTCGGATGGGCAGAGCTGGTCTGCACCACCGGCCAGCATCATGGGGATTTTGCCGTATTTGATGGCTTCGTAGGCGTAGCCTATGCCTTGGCTGCCGGAGGTACAGGCGCTGGAGGTGGGAATCAGGCGGCCGGTGAGGCCGAAGAAGATGGCCACGTTGGCGGCGGTGGTGTGCGGCATCATGCGCACATAGGTGTTGGCGTTGAAATTGTTGGGCTGGTGGGCAAGTAGCAGGCCGATGTCGAGCACGTCGGCGGTGCTGCCGCTGGAAGAGCCGGCGGCCACGCCCATGCTGCCGTTACGGATGACGGGGTCGCCGAGCAAGCCCGCCTGCTTTAGCGCTTGTTCGGCGGCATCGGTGCAGTATTGCGCCAGCGGGCCCATGCTGCGCAACTGTTTGCGCGTCCAATGTGAGGGCGGCGCATAGGCGGGCAGCGGCGCGCCGAGGCGGGTTTCCATTTCGGGGAAGGCATCCCACGCTTTCATGCGGCGCACGGCGTTTTCGCCTGCGCGGAAAGCGGCTTCGATTTCGTGCCACTCGCGGCCGAAGGCGCACACCGCGCCCACGCCGGTAATCACCACCCGTTTTGTTTTCATCAACACAATCCTCCGTTTACCGCAATCACCTGCCGCGTGATGTAGGCGGCGTGTTCGCTCATTAAAAAGCGCACGGCATGCGCCACTTCTTCAGGTAGCCCCATGCGCTGCGCCGGAATGGCTTTCAAAATTTCTTCCACCGGCACGTTTTCATCCAGAATTTCCGTATCGATCAGGCCGGGGGCAACGCAGTTTACCGTAATCTTGCGTTTGGCCAGTTCCACCGCCAAAGCTTTGGCCGCGCCAATCAGCCCCGCTTTCGACGCGCTGTAGTTTACCTGCCCGCGGTTGCCGACCAGGCCGGAAACGGAGGCCATGCACACAATCCGCCCCGGCGCGCGGCGGCGGATCATCGGCATGATGAGCGGGTGCAGTACGTTGTAGAAGCCGTCCAGATTGGTGCGCAATACGCGGTCCCAATCCTCGTCTTCCAGCGCGGGGAAGGCATTGTCGCGCGTCAGCCCCGCATTCAGCACCACGCCGTAATACGCACCATGCGCTTCAATATCCGCTTCCAGCGCGCGGCGGCATTCGGCGCGGTTGGCCACGTCAAACTGCAACACCCGCGCTTGCCGGCCCAACGAACGGATTTGTTCCGCCACCGCCTCGGCGTCCGCCATACGGCTGCGGCCGTGCACCACAATGTCGAAGCCGTCTTGCGCCAAGGCCAAAGCCGCCGCACGGCCGATGCCGCGGGTGGAGCCGGTGATGAGGATGGTTTGGGTCATGATGGGGTTCCTTTGATATGGATTGGAGCGGCCTATGCCGAGTGGAGGCTACCTGAAAACAAAGTGCGGCAAGTTTCCACCAAGCTGAAGCTTTGGGATATGTTTGGATGGGATGCCAGCACGCGGATTGTACCTGCGAACCGGATTTGTCGGAATGGCTAGGCGGCTGTTTTGGCATTTCGTTGCCGTTTCATATTTGAATGGCATTGAAATTCTGTTTTCAGGTAGCCTGTGGCGGTTTGAGGCCGTCTGAAAGAGTGGATGTTAATGAGATTAAATGAGGCCGGCCTCTGTATGCGGGTGGAAGTTTTGGTGAGGCCATGTGAGATAGTATGAAAATATGATAGGACTGCGTTTCGTGTATACCAAAATCCCAATAAAACTCAAGCAGACTATTGCTGGTATGCACGCGCCAACTCATAGATGAGCAATGGTTTGCATTGCACTAAAAATTCATTTTCATTTTAGTGAAGCCATGCTTTCAGGTAGCCTGTGAGCCGCACAGCTGGCATAGTACAGAATTCAGTTTTTATCAAATGCCAACACAATGGGCGGTGGCCATTGGTGTGACAGCAGCTAATCCGTAATTCCTTCCGCCAGCACCACGCCGGCGGCGGCTAGGCGCGGCCAGTCGAAGAAGTGGCCGGGGTCGCTTTTGCGGCCGGGGGCGATGTGTTGGTGGCCGGTTACGGCTTCGATGGGGTAGTGTGCCGCCATGCTGTGCAGCAGCGGAATCAGGGCTTGGTATTGCGCCTCGGTGAACGGTTCGAAATCGCAGCCTTCCAGCTCGATGCCGAGCGAAAAGGCGTTGCAGCCGCTGCGGCCGCGATATTGTGATACGCCGGCATGATGTGCCGCGTCGTCGCCCGACACAAACTGCACCACCTGCCCGCTGCGTTCGATCAAAAAATGGCTGGACACGCGCAAATCCACCAGCTGCGGGAAGAAGGGGTGTGCCTGCGGGTTGATGCGGTTGGTGAACAAATCGCTGATGGCGCTGCCGCCGTATTCGAAGGGTGGCAGGGAGATGTTGTGCAACACCACCAGCGAAACGGTTTCGCCGGCGGGGCGGGGCGAGAAGTTGGGCGAAGGGCAATGCACCGCGCCCTGCCACCAGCCGTTGTGCCAAGTTGTGGTCATGATGGGGTTCCGAAGGGGAGAAGGGAGTTATAGCGGGTTGGCGGGCAAGGCTACCTGAAAAAATCATCGCGGATTGGCATTTATAGTGGATTAAATTTAAATCAGGACAAGGTGGCGAGCCGCAGACAGTACAAATAGTACGGCAAGGCGAGCCAACGCTGTACTGGTTTAAATTTAGTTCACTATACTCCTGCCCGCAGCAAAGAGAAAGGCTACCTGAAAATGCCCGCTTGGTTTTCAGGTAGCCTTCTCTTTGGCCGTTATGGCTGTGTGTTGTCCATCTGCTGCTGGTAGCGTCGGATCAGGGCGGCGGTGGAGGGGTCGTGCCCGGCGGGGGTGGCGCCTTGCAGTTCGGGCAGGATGGTTTGGGCGAGTTCTTTGCCGTATTCCACGCCCCATTGGTCGAAGGAGTTGATGCCCCAGACGGCGCCCTGCATGAAGACTTTGTGTTCGTACATGGCGAGAATCAGGCCGAGGGTGTAGGGCGTGATACGTTCGACGAGGATGGTGTTGCTGGGGCGGTTGCCGGGGAAACTGCGTTGGCGGGCGAGGGCGGTTTGTTCGCTTTCAGGTAGCCCCTTGCCGGCCGTTTCGGCGCGGGCTTCGGCTTCGCTTTTGCCGCGCATGAGGGCTTCGGCTTGGGCGAAGGCGTTGGCTACGAGCCGGAGGTGGCGGCCGTCGTCCGCCCCTTCGCCGCTGAGGGGGACGATGAAATCGACGGGAATCACCTGCGTGCCTTGGTGGATAAGTTGGAAGAAGGCGTGCTGACAGTTGACGCCGACTTCGCCCCAGATAGCGGCACCGGTAGTGAAATCCACGGGGGTGCCGTGGCGGTTGCGGCTTTTGCCGTTGCTTTCCATATCGAGCTGCTGGAGGTGGGCAGGCAGGCGGCGCAGGCCGTGGCTGTAGGGGATGACGATGTGGCTGGTGCTGCCGCAGAAGTTTTGCTGCCAGATGCCGATGAGGGCGAGCAGGGCGGGGATGTTGCGCCGCCACGGGGCGTGCAGGAAGTGCTCGTCCATATCGTGCCCGCCGCGCAGGAATTCGCGGAAATGTTTGCGGCCGATGGCACACATCACGGGCAGGCCGATGGCCGACCACACGGAATAGCGCCCGCCCACCCAATCAAACATACCAAACACGTTTTGCGGGGCGATGCCGAATTCGGCAGCGGCTTCCACATTGGCCGATACGGCGGCGAAATGCTGCGCGATATCGGCTTCGCCGCGGCCGGATTGCAGAAACCAGCGGCGCGCGGCTTGGGCGTTGAGCAGGGTTTCGGGGGTGCGGAAGGATTTGCTGGCCACGATAAACAGCGTGGTTTCCGGCTGCACGCGGCACAGGATGCCGTCTAAATCGGCGCTATCGAGATTGGCGGCGAAGTGCACGTTCAGGTTTTGCCGATAGGGCGCGAGGGCTTGCGCTACCATGCGCGGGCCCAAATCCGAGCCGCCGATGCCGATGTTTACCACGTCGCGAATTGGCAATCCGGTGCAGCCCGTGTGCGTGCCGTTTTGCAGGCGATCGGCGAAATCGAGGGCGCGGTTTAATTCGTCGTGCACCTGCGGCACGATATTGATGTCGTCCACATACACAGGCGCGGCGTTTTCAGGTAGCCTCAGGGCGGTGTGCAGCACGGCACGGTGTTCGCTCAGATTGATTTTTTCGCCGACATACATTTGGCGGCGCAGTTCGGCCGCGCCGGATTCGTCGGCCAGGCGGCAGAGCAGATCTAAGGTATCTTCGCTGATGAGGTTTTTGCTGTAGTCGAGCAGGAGGCCGTTGAGTTCGGCGTGCATGCGCTCGAAACGGTTTGGCTCGGCGGCGAAGCGCTCGCGCAGGTGCAAATGCGCGGTGGCGCGGCGGTGTTCGGCCAGAGCTTGCCAGGCGGGGAGGGCGGTAGGGAGCATGGTGGGTTTAGCGTGTGGGAAGGGGTGGGCGGGGCGGTTGTGGAGTTTCTGAATGGTCGGGTTTTTCTTCCGGTACTCGGAATCTAAATGTTTGGGTGAAGTCGGATTCTACAGGTTGGCCGTTTTGTTTGGCCGGGGTGAAGCGATATTGGCTGACGGCACGCACGGCGGAGCGGGCGAATAAGGGGTGGGAGGCGGAGAGTACCTGTGCTTCGCTCACGCTGCCCCGGGTGTCGATACGCATCCGCACGATGGCACGGCCTTCGATGCCCTCTTCTTCCAGCGGCGGTGGGTAAACCGGCTGCACGGAGTGGACGAGCATGGCCGGTTCAAATGAAGGCTTGGCAGCGCAGGCGGCCAGCAGCAGGGCGGCGAGGGCGGACAGGAGGATTTTGCGGATCATGGTCTTCTTAATATGGATGGGTGGAAGGGCTACCTGAAAAACGGAAAAAAGGTTTTTGCCTTGCAGAAGCTTCGCTGCGCTCGTTGTAACTCCATTGAAGCTTACGCTTTAGCTTCGCAGAAGCTCGGCCTTGGCTGCACCAAGACATCGCTTTCAGGTAGCCTCTCGGTTTGTTTCGTTGGCCTCGGGCAGGCGTAAGAAGGTTTGGCGGTAGTGGCGCAATTCTTCGATGCTCTCCAAGATGTCGTCCAGCGCGCGGTGCGAGCCTTTTTTGCTGAAGCTTTTGTAGGCGGTGGGATGCCAGCGGCGGGCGAGCTCTTTGAGGGTGGATACGTCGAGGTTGCGGTAGTGGAACCAGGCTTCCAGCTTGGGCATGTAGCGCTGCATGAAGCGGCGGTCTTGGTGCACGGTGTTGCCGCATAAGGGGCTGGTGCCTGGCGGTGTCCATTGCGCCACGAAATCGAGCAGGCGTTGTTCCACTTCGGCTTCGGAAAGGGTGGAATCTTTCACGCGCTGGGTGAGGCCGGTGCGCTCGTGGGTGCTGGTATTCCAGGCATCCATGCCTTTGAGCAGTTCGTCGCTTTGGTGGATGGCGTAGGATTCGGATTGGGCGAGGATGTTTAAATCGGCATCGGTAACCACCACGGCGGCTTCGATAATGCGGTCGTGCTCGGGGTTGAGGCCGGTCATTTCCATATCGAGCCAGCAGAGGTTGAGGGGGTTGGGCTTGGGCGTGTGCATGAACTTGCTCGCAAAGGGGTAAATAGCGCATTGTAGCGGATACGCCAAACCTTAAAAAGGTTTACCTTTGGCGCGCGCGGCGGCACAATGCGGGCTACCTGAAAATTCTTATAAAGAAAGCCACCCATGCCGCTCAACCTTACCGTGTTCGCCGTTACCCCTTTCCGCCAAAACTGCTCGCTCTTGTGGGACGAAGAAAGCAAAGAAGCCGTGTGGATAGACGTGGGCGGCGACGTGCCGCAGCTGCTGGAAGAAGCCGCCAAGCTCGGCGTGCAGCCCAAAGCCATCTGGCTTACCCACGGCCACCTCGACCATGCCGGCGGCGTGGCCGAGATGATTCAGCATACCCCGCTGCCGGTAATCGGCCCGCACCGTGACGACCAATGGCTGCTCGATAACTTGCCCGAAATCACTGCCAACTTTGGTTTTCCCGTGTCCCAGCCAGTGAGCCCGAGCCGCTGGCTGGAAGAGGGCGAGGAATTAAGCGTGGGCGCGTACCGCTTTCAAGTGCTGCACATCCCCGGCCACACGCCCGGCCATGTGGTGTTTTACTGCGCCGAACAAAACCTGCTGATTGCCGGCGACGTGTTGTTTTACGAATCCATCGGCCGCACCGATTTCGAACGCAGCAGCCATGCTGACCTCTTGCGCAATATCCGCGAGAAACTGCTGGTGTTGCCTGAAGACACCATAGTCTTGCCCGGCCACGGCCGCAGCACCACCATCGGTCACGAAAAACGGCACAATCCGTTTTTATAAGATTAAAACCAGCAGGCGGCAGATGATACATGCAGCCCGTCTTAAAAGAGGCTACCTGAAAACGATGTCTTGGCGTAGCCAAGGGTGAGTTTCTGCGAAGCTAAAGCGCAAGCTCCAACGGAGTTAAAACGATGTCTTGGCACAGCCGGGGTGGAGTTTCTGAGAAGCCGGAACGCGCCAACCAAAGCTGAATGATTGCCAAACCTAAAGGCTACCTGAAATTGCTCAAATGCTTTCAGGTAGCCTTATTCGCCGGAATAATTGGTATTGCCGTAAATCTTGGTTAATCCCTCTTTTTATATCACACACTTTGGGCTAAGATGCTTTCGCCGCCGGCTATGGCGGTATTTTCTCATTTTATAGGAAATACACAATGAAAGTACGTACTTGGGCTGTACCGGCCTCTTTGGCTCTGCTGTTGTCTGCCTGCGTGGTGGCCACCCCGCAAGACGACGGTCACCGTCATCACCATCACCAACGCCATGAAAGCAGCATGCAAGATCCGGGCAACGAGCCCGCTCCGCGTCACGAACGCCGTGGCGAGCGCCGCGCAAGCGTTGAGCGCTTCAGCTGTGAAAACGGCTTGTCTGTAACTGTGCGCCAGCAAGGTACCGACCGCGTAAGCCTGCAACTGGACGACAAACGTGCCGTGCTCAACCGCGCCACTTCCGGCTCCGGCGAGCGCTACACCAGCAACCGCGGCCTGTTCGGCAGCGGCGCCGAGTGGCATCGCAAGGGCAATGAAGCTGCGTTCAGCTTCAAAGACCCCTATGGCAACAGCGTAGAAACCGCTTGCCAACGCCAGCAGTAAGCTGATTTCAATTCAACGCCGCATTAGTGAAATCAGGCCGGCAGCCCGGGAATTCCGAGGCTGCCGGTTTTTATTGGGTATAGAAGACAGGTGGGCAAAAAGGAGGGGAGGATACCGACACCTTGCTGCCTTGCCAAAATTTAATCTCAATCTCACACAAACTCCACTTCCTACGGAAACTTCGTTTGAACTACGTTAAACTGACGCCCTAGCTTCGCAGAAACTCAGCCTTGGCTGCCCCAAGACATCATTTTAACTCCGTTGAAGCTAGCGCTTTTAGGTAGCCTTTTATCTCTTTCATATTAATTGCCCCAAACCATGCCAGCCACCTACACCCTGCAAACCATTGCCTACGTTCGCTCTCCTTATAAGCAGAAATTCGGTGTGCCGCGCCAGCCCGGCTTGGTGCCTTCCGCCCGGGTATGCATCGAATTCCTGCCCGAGTTTTCTGCCGATTGCGTACGCGGGCTGGAAAGCTTCAGCCATATCTGGGTGCAGTTTGTGTTTCACGGCGTGGCCGGGGCGGGCTGGCAGCCTTTGGTGCGGCCGCCGCGTTTGGGCGGCAACCGGAAAATGGGCGTATTTGCCACGCGCAGCCCGTTCCGCCCCAACCCGCTGGGGCTCTCCCTGCTCAAGCTGGAGCGTATTGAAACCGAGGGCGGAGTGCGGCTGTGGTGTGGCGGGGCGGATTTGCTCGATGGCACGCCGGTATTAGATATCAAACCTTATCTGCCTTTTGTGGAAGCGCAGCCCGATGCCGCCCCGGGCTTCGCCGCCATTCCGCCCGTGCCGCTCGAAGTAGCTTGGGCAGATGAGATAAGCGCAGCATCCCTGCCGCTGCCTATCCGCCTGTTGATAGAACAAAGCATCGCCCAGGATCCGCGCCCGGCTTATCAGGATACGCCGCAGCGGGTATATAAGATGGCAGTGGACGATTGGGAAGTGGCGTTTCGGATTGAAAACGGAACGGCTTTAATTGAAGCAGTGATGGCTGCGGAAGGTTAAAGGCTACCTGAAAACTGTAGCGCAGCTTTCATATAGTTAAAGGGAAGCTCTTTATAAAGGAGCAAGTTGCTATGAAGTTAACTCTTCTTACCCAAAGGCGGCATAACCATGCCGCCTTGCCTTATTTATACCGTGGCGGTATTGCCGCACCGATGAAAGTGGATAGATATAGCAGGAATGCCAAAAATCACTATTTAAAATGGCAGCAACCTAAAAACTAGCAGGCAATGAGACCCATAAAACGGCAATCTGTGCGAAATGGTGGGCCAAAAACTGACGATAAATGTCAGTTTTCCAGATTAGCCAACTATGCAGAATAGCCGTATATGGTAGCCACTTAAATTGCAAGGAAAACAAAATATAATTATAAAACATATATTTATAAAATAAATAAAACGGTTTTTTTATTTTTTGGCATAGCCGTTGCTTTATGTTTCTCGTGGTGATGGCAAACAAGCCTAGCCGAAAATGAAGTTTTTTAGTTGTCTCCTTCTTTTGGTTGAAGTTCCCGGGTCGGAAGATTCGGTTTTATTAAGTTCCATTTTTAAAAGGAAAATGTCATGTTGAAAAAAGTACAAAAAGGTTTCACCCTGATCGAGTTGATGATCGTTATCGCTATTATCGGTATTTTGGCTGCTATCGCTCTGCCGGCTTACCAAGACTACGTTGCACGTTCACAGGCTACTGAAGGCTTCAAAGCTACCGCCGGTGTACAAACTGATATCGCCACTTACTACGCTGATCAAAATGCATGGCCGGATAACAGCACTGCCGCTGGTAAGGCAATTTTGGATGGTGCTCAGGCTCTGCAGGGTAAATACTTCGCCGCTGGTGGTGTTACTGTAGCTCCCGCTGATGGTTCTATCACTATCAACTTCACCAAAGGTGCTAACAACGGTGAAACTTTGAAACTTGCTCCGACTGCAGTTCCAGCTACTGGTCAAATCTCTAAATGGACCTGCTCTGGTTTCACTAATAAGAGCCGTATGCCCACCAGCTGCCAGTAATAATTTAGTGGGGTAACCCAACTTGGAATCCTTAGTTGGTTTCCTGCAGCCCCTCTCCGAATGTGGAGAGGGGCTGATTTCTCAAAATGATAGGCAAAATTTGTAATAGTTGGATTAAATCATGAATAAAATAGGCACAAATAGGGGCTTTACCTTGATTGAGCTGATGATTGTGATTGCTATCATCGGCATTCTGGCAGCAATCGCGCTGCCGGCTTATCAGGATTATGTTGCTCGTGCCCAGGCAGCTGAGGCATTGAAAGCTACCGAAGGATTAAAAACTGATATCGGCACATATTATTGGCAAGAGGGACAATACCCGAATACTGGCAATCCTATTATTGCCACTGCTACCACATTGCAAGGCAAGTATTTTCCGGCTGGCGGTACGCAAATTACTCCTGGAAATGGTGTGATTACAGTAACATTCGATAAAGGTGCGAATAATGGTAAAACCGTTATTCTCACGCCAACTGCGAACCCAGGTAACCGCCAAATTATTACTTGGAAATGCAGCGGGACGGTGGGTGCGGAGCGTTTGCCCGGCTCTTGCCAGTAATTTAGATGGCCTAAATAAGATTTAAGATAAAAGCGTAAACTGTGATGAAGTTTAGATTGAAGGCGGCAGGCATTCATCTGTTGATTTCGGCAGTGGTTGCTTTAGTCGGTATCGGTTTGGTATTTTGGGTATGGCATCCTGCACCGCTACAAAAGGCGGTAGGGGTAACGCATATTTTCTTAATGATGCTTGGTATCGATGTGGTGTTGGGGCCATTGCTTACGCTATTGGTAGCTAGCAGCAAAGAGAAAAAAACGCTGAAGTTTGATTTGAGCGTGATTGCTGCAGTGCAGCTGGCAGCTTATTTATATGGCATGCACACTATTGCAGTTAGCCGACCGGTATATCTGGCTTTTGATAAACTAAGGTTTGAGGTGGTGCAGGCGGATTCAGTGGTGCGTGCTGCAGATAAAACGATTTTGCCGGAGTATCAATCTAATTCTTTACTTTATCCACAATGGGTGTCGGTACGCCCATATAAGGATGCAGCAGAGCAAAGTCAGCGCACTTTCCTAGAGTTGCAGGAAGGAATTTCTCCTGCCATGCAGGCAGATCTCTACCGGCCAATCAATGAAGGTTGGGGAGAAATGCTGGAGCGTAAGCACGGATTGGAAGAGTTGAAGCAATATAACTCGGCAGAGCAGGTGGCTAAAGAATTGGCTGCTTATCCGCAGGCAGATAGTTTTCTGCCGATGAAAGCCCCGGCTGAGGACATGGCTGTGTTGCTGGATAGTAAGCATAAACAAGTGTTAGGCATTGTGGATTTAAGACCTTGGAAATAGTTGTTGAATGAAAAGATTTAGGCTGTTTGGAGTAGTCCAAGCAGCCTATTTTTATAGGTGAAGAGGATTTTATTTCATACAAAGCAAGTTGGAGTGACTGGAAATGTTTGGCATATAATATGAATCTGCCGTTCCGCTTGGCTCTTTGCAAGGGAAATGGCGAAGGTTTGCATAGAGTCGCCATAATTATATGGTTGCTTATTTTTCGGCTCAGGAGGGAAGTAATGAATCCAGAACTCATCTGCTACAAAACCATGCCGGTATGGGATAAAGCCACTATTCCAGCGGCAGTTTTGTCGCAGCACAACACACAAGTTGGTACTTACGGCAAGCTGCGCGTATTGCGTGGGCGGCTGAAGTTTTATGAATTGCAAGAAGATGGCGCGGAACTCGCGGAACATGTGTTGCAGCCGGAAAGCGGGGTGTGGACAATTTACCCGCAGGCTTGGCATAAAGTGGAACCACTGGATGATGATTTTGCCGTGCAGCTGGAATTCCATTGCGAAAAAGCCGACTTTTTCCACAAAAAATACGGCATGACTGCTACCCATTCCGCCATCCGCGAAGCAGTGCAGACTGTGCCGCCGTGTAAAACGTTGGATTTAGGCTGTGGGCAAGGGCGTAATGCGCTGTTTTTGAGCTTGGCCGGATACGATGTGCATGCTGTGGATCACAGCCCGGCGGCAGTAGCTTCAGTGCTGGATATGGCTGCGCGCGAACAGTTGCCGCTGCGGGCGGATGCTTACGATATTAATGCTGCCGCTTTGAATGAAGATTACGATTTTATCTTTGCCACGGTGGTGTTTATGTTTCTCCAAGCCAACCGTGTGTCGGAGATTATTGCCGATATGCAGGAGTACACCCGCCCCGGCGGCTATAACTTGATTGTGTCGGCAATGGATACGGCAGACTACCCCTGCCATATGCCATTTTCGTTCACATTTAAAGAAGATGAATTGCGGCAGTATTACGCCGGCTGGGAATTGCTGAAATACGAAGAAGCCGTGGGTTCGATGCACGCTACCGATGCGCAAGGGCGGCCGATTCAATTGAAGTTTGTGACGATGTTGGCGAAAAAGCCCAGTTGAATGAGTTTGTATTTTGCATGCAAAGAAGGCTACCTGAAAACTTTCAGGTAGCCTTTATTCATGTTTGTTCAATAGCCAGCAGACTTTAACTCCTTCTCAAGCATCTGCCCAGCCTCTGGCTCTTTCACACTGAGAAAACCGCCGCTTTGATGTGCCCACAGGCTGGCGTAGAGGCCGCCCTTGGCTAAGAGCTCGGCGTGGCTGCCTTCTTCCACGATGCGGCCTTTATCGAGTACGATGAGGCGATCCATGGCTGCGATGGTGGAGAGACGGTGGGCGATGGCAATAACGGTTTTGCCTTCCATCATGGTATCGAGGCTTTCTTGGATGGCGGCTTCCACTTCGGAATCGAGCGCGCTGGTGGCTTCGTCTAAAAGCAGAATCGGCGCGTCTTTGAGCATCACACGGGCGATAGCGATGCGTTGGCGCTGGCCGCCGGAAAGCTTCACGCCGCGCTCGCCCACGTGGGCATCGTAGCCTTTGCGGCCTTTGGCGTCGGAAAGCTGGGGGATGAATTCGGCGGCTTCGGCGCGGCGGGCGGCTTGCAACATATCTTCTTCGGTGGCATCGGGGCGGCCGTAGACGATGTTGTCGCGTACCGAGCGGTGCAGCAGGCTGGTGTCTTGCGTGACCAGGCCGATTTGCGCACGTAGGCTTTCTTGGGTAACGCTGTCGATATTTTGCCCGTCGATGCAGATTTGACCGCTTTGTGGCTCGTAGAAGCGCAATAGCAGGTTCACAATAGTGGATTTGCCGGCACCGCTGCGGCCGATGAGGCCAACTTTTTCGCCGGGGCGAATGTGCAGACTGAAACCGTTGAGCAGGGGTTTGCCAGACTCATAAGAGAAATCGATGTGGTTGAAGCAGATTTCGCCTTTGTTCACCAACAGGGGCTTGGCTTCGGGCTTATCGAGGATGGTTTGCGGCTTGGAAAGCGTGCCCATGCCGTCGGCCACGGTGCCGATATTCTCAAACAGGCGGGCGGATTCCCACATGATGTATTGCGAGAGCCCGTTCACGCGCAGCGCCATGGCAGTGGCGGTGGCCACAGCGCCCACGCCTACTTGGCCATTGTGCCACAGCCAAATACCGAGCACGGCGGTAGAAAGGGTAAGCATGGTGTTGACCGCAGCGCTGGCGCTGTAGAGCAGCGTGGCCAGCCGCATTTGAGCGTGCACGGTGACCATAAATTCTTCCATCGAGCGGCGGGCATAATCAGCTTCGCGCGCACCGTGGGAGAAGAGCTTCACTGTGGCGATGTTGGCGTAGGCATCGGTAACGCGGCCGGTCATCAGCGAGCGGGCATCGGCCTGTCGGGCGGCGGTTTGGCCGAGCCTGGGAATCAGAAAGCGCATTACCAGGCTGAAGCCGATGAGCCAGCCCACAAAAGGCAGCAGCAGCCAGCTATCCAGCGCCACCAGAATCACGCCGGAAGTGATGAAATACACCAGCACATACATCACCATATCGGCGATGGTCATCACCGTGTCACGCACGGCCAGCGCAGTTTGCATCACTTTAGCCGACACGCGGCCGGCAAATTCGTCTTGATAAAAACTAAGCGATTGGCCAAGCATCAGGCGGTGGAAATTCCAGCGCAGGCGCATGGGAAACACCCCCTGCAATACCTGTAGGCGGATGGAGGAAGTAAAAAACGTCCAAATCACCAGCACCACCATCAGCACCCCCATGCCAACGAGCGCCAAGCCTTTTTCGGCAAACAGCGTCTCGGGCGTATAGCGGCCGAGCCAATCGACGATTTTGCCGATAAATTGAAACAGCAAGGCTTCGCCAATGCCGATGCCGCCGGAGAGCAGTGCCAGCAGCACGAGCCAGCCGCGTACACCTTCGAGATTGCTCCAAATGAAGCCAAACAGCCCGTTGCGCGGGGTTTTCGGCTCGCTGGCAGGATAGGGATCGACGCGGTTTTCAAACCAGGAGAATAAGCGGTTAAACATGGTGTGGTGCTTTATATTTAAAATGGAATTCAAATTTTAGCTTTAGCCGAGACTGATGTTTTGGCTTCGTTGAAGCTCACGCTTTCAGGTAGCCTATGTGATTGAGGCTACCTGAAAAATATGGCTGCCCGAGTGGTATTCAAGAGCGGCTAAAAAGACGGCTATCATAACAGAAACAGAAGGCTGGGCACAAAACGGGGTTAGGACGCTGGGCAATAATACGCGGCATACTAGGCAAGCGGATGCCGGCCATAGCCAATCATTCAGGCTACCTGAAAGCACGGTTTAACAAAATAAAATTCCGGCCGTTTTCAGGTAGCCTCAATCTCGAGACAAGCCGCCACGTGGCATACATTGCAAAACTGGTTGTATAGCGGCTTCTGTTTTGCCGTTTTGGCAGCCAGAGGCCCAGTGGATGTCGAAAGAGTTTTGAAGTTTGCAGAGCGGGCTGTTGGAGGGAGTGAGAATAGGATATTGAATGAAGTAAAAGGCTACCTGAAACTTTAGCTACGCAGAAACTTCGCTGCGCCACGTTTTAACTCCGTTGAAGCTTACGCTTTCAGGTAGCCTTTGGTTTAATCTTCCCAATCTTCCAGCGCCAGCGGCCCGTTTTCCTTCACTTCCTCCATCACCACATAGCTGCGGCTCTCTACCGCGGAAGGCAGTTGCAGCAGGATTTTGCCGAGCATGTCGCGATAGGCGGACATATCTTGCAGGCGAACCTTGATGAGGTAGTCGTATTCGCCGGACACGAGGTGGCATTCGAGGATTTGCGGGATTTTCAGCACTTCGCGGCGGAATTCTTCAAAAATATCGCCAGATTTGGAATGCAGTTTGATTTCCACGAACACCAGCAAGCCGTAGCCCAAGCGGGCGGGGTTGAGGCGGGCGTGGTAGCCGCTGATGTAGCCGTCGCGCTCCAAGCGGCGCACGCGTTCGGTTACGGGGGTGGCAGACAGGCCGACGCGTTCGGCCAGCTCGGTCATGCTCAGGCGGGCGTTTTCCTGCAAGAGCTTGAGGATGCGGCGGTCGATGCTGTCGGCTTCTTTGAAGGTGGGGCGGTTGGGCATGGGCTTCTCCTATCATTATCGTGATTGAAATAAGAATGCTGCTGCGTTGCCTGGCCGTACGTGGGAGCCGTCTACGACCAGTCGCTTCGTCCTATTCTTATTTTAATCCGCTATGAAAGCACTTCTCTGTAGTTTCAAATAAAGGCTACCTGAAACTTTTTCAGGTAGCCTTTGCTTTATCCAGGGTCTGTTGACATTTAATTTTCCAAATGGATTTTTGTCCCCAAGGCGGAAACCGCAGCAAGGTTGGATACCTTGCGAGGATTTCCAACGTGGAAGATGCTGCCTTGGGGGGCAAAAAGACACGGAAACTCTTAAGTGTCGACAGACCCTACAGCCTGCGTTTATTGCTCGCGGGTTTGATCCAGCAGGGCTTTCATGGAGAGGCGAACGCGGCCGCGGTCGTCCACTTCCAGCGCTTTCACGCGCACGTTTTGGCCGACTCTGAGGTAGTCGTTCACGTCTTTCACGCGCTCGTGGGCGATTTGGCTGATGTGCACCAAGCCGTCTTTGCCGGGCATTACGGATACGATGGCGCCAACGTTGTTATCCAAAATCTTAATCACCACGCCGTTATACACTTGGCCCACTTCCACTTCGGCAGTGATTTCTTCGATGCGTTTGCGGGCGGCTTCCACGGCTTCCACGTTCACGGCGGCGATGGTGATGGTGCCGTCGTCTTCAATGTTGATTTCGGTGCCGGTTTCGGCGGTGAGGGCGCGGATGGTTTCGCCGCCTTTGCCGATAACGTCGCGGATTTTGTCTTGGTTAATCTTCATGGTGAAGAGGCGCGGCGCGTGCTGCGAGAGCTCCTGCGGGCCGGCCACGGCGGCTTTCATCTGCTCGAGGATGTGCAGGCGGGCTTCTTTGGCTTGTGCCAAGGCAATCTGCATGATTTCTTTGGTGATGCCTTGGATTTTGATGTCCATCTGCAGGGCGGTAACGCCTTCGGTAGTGCCGGCCACTTTGAAGTCCATATCGCCGAGGTGGTCTTCATCACCCAAGATGTCGGTGAGCACGGCGAATTTGTTGCCTTCCAAAATCAGACCCATGGCAATACCGGCCACGTGGGCTTTGAGCGGCACGCCGGCGGAGAGCAGGCTCAAGCAGCCGCCGCACACGGAGGCCATGGAAGAAGAGCCGTTGGATTCGGTGATTTCAGACACCACGCGCATGGTGTAGCTGAATTCTTCGGGCGTGGGCAACACGCCGAGCAGGGCGCGTTTGGCCAGGCGGCCGTGGCCGATTTCGCGGCGTTTGGGCGCGCCCATGCGGCCGCATTCGCCGGTTGAATAGGGCGGGAAGTTGTAGTGCAGCATGAAGCGGTCGGTGTATTCGCCGCTCAAGGCATCAATGATTTGCTCGTCGCGCTGGGTGCCGAGGGTGGCCACGGCCAGGGCTTGGGTTTCGCCACGGGTGAAGAGGGCGGAGCCGTGGGTGCGCGGCAGCACGCCGGTTTGGATGCTGATGGGGCGCACGGTGCGGGTGTCGCGGCCGTCGATGCGCGGCTGGCCGGCCAGAATCTGGCTGCGCACCACGTTGGCTTCCAAATGTTTGAAGATGCCTTTGATTTGGTTGGCGGCCAGGGTGTCGGTGTCTTCCGTGATCAGCGCGGCTTCCACAGCAGCCCAGGCTTCGTCCAGCTTGGCGGTGCGAGCCTGTTTTTGGCGGATTTTGAAAGCTTCGGCCACGGTTTGACCGGCAATTTCCTGCACTTTGGCCACCAGGGCGGCATCGGTTTCGGGCGCTTTCCAGTCCCACACTTCGGGGTTGACCGCATCGGCCAGCTCGTTGATGGCGCGGATAACGGCCTGCATTTCATTGTGGCCGTATACCACGGCGCCGAGCATCACGTCTTCGGGCAGGATTTGGGCTTCGGATTCCACCATCAGCACGGCTTGTGCAGTACCGGCCACCACCAAATCCAGCTGTGATTTGGCCAGCTGGGTTTTGGTCGGGTTCAGCACGTATTCGCCGTTCAGGTAACCCACGCGGGCGGCGCCGATGGGGCCGGCGAAAGGCACGCCGCTCAACACCAGCGCGGCAGAAGCGCCGATCATGGCGGGGATGTCGGAATCGATTTCCGGATCAACCGATACCACCGTGGCCACGATTTGGATGTCGTGGAAGAAGCCTTCGGGGAACAGCGGGCGGATGGGGCGGTCGATCAGGCGGCTGGTGAGGATTTCTTTTTCGCTCTGTTTGCCTTCGCGCTTGAAGAAGCCGCCGGGGATTTTGCCTGCGGCATAGGTACGCTCCAGATAATCCACGGTGAGCGGGAAGAAATCCTGCCCGGCTTTCACTTCTTTATTGGCGGTAACGGCCACCAGCACCACGGTTTCACCCATGGATACTTTTACCGCGCCCGCAGCCTGGCGGGCGATTTCGCCGGTTTCGATGGTAACGGTGTGCTGGCCGTATTGGAAGGATTTGACGTGTTTGTTAAACATTAAGATTCCTTTAGGAAAAGGCCGCTGCCGCTAAAACACTAAGCATAAGCCCGCACAGACGCAGGCGCATGGTTAGGGTTTCAGACAGGCAGGGCAGGTTGGAAATAAAATAAAGGCTTGAGGCTGCCTGAAAGCGCAGCCCGAAACCGGCGCGCATTCTAACACGCTGCCGGGCAGATTGCACTGTATAAACAAGATATAGTGAATTAACAAAAACCAGTACAGCGTTGGCTCGCCTTGCCGTAACGTGTGTACTGTCTGCGGCTCGCCGCCTAGTCCTGATTTTTGTTAATCCACTATAACTTCGTTGAAGTTTGCGCTTTCAGGTAGCCTGCCGTCCGTCTTTTCCGCTACAAAAGCAGGCGGCCATACTTGCTGCGGTGCGGACAAACACGATAGGAGTGCTCGTGTTCCGTATTGCAAGGCTACCTGAAAACCCTGCCCCACTGCTGAAGGTGCAGCCGTATCATGCCGCGCCCGCCTGCGCTAAAATACAGCCCTTTCCCACTCATCCTTTATTTATCCACCATGCCCCTTATCCCATCCCGGCTCAAATGGCTTTCCGCGCGCGTGCTGGCCGCGCTGCCGATGCTGGTTAGCGTGTGCATGGCCGTGCTGGCCGTGTGGTATTGGCAGAAGCCGCTGATGTGTATGCCGCTGGTGCTCGGCGTGATTGCCGGCGGCCTGGTGGATTTAGACAACCGCCTCACCGGCCGCATTCAAAACCTGCTCTCCACCATTGCCGCCTTCAGCGTTTCCTCGCTCACCGTGCAGTTTACTTTTGGCCAGCCGCTGTTGTTTCTACCCGCAATGACGCTGCTCACTTTCGTGTTTACTCTGTCCGGCGCCATCAGCCTGCGCTACCGCACCATCTCCTTCGGCACACTGGTGGTGGCGCTCTACACCATCCTCACCATCAACCACAGCATGGTTTGGTATGCCAACACCCTGCTGATTTTGTGCGGCACGCTGCTCTACAGCGGCAACACCCTGCTGCTGCACCTCATCCTGCCGCACCGCCCGGTGCAAGACAGCATGGCCGCTGCCTATACCGAGCTCGCGGGCTATCTCGACATCAAAGCCCAATTCTTCGACCCCGACGACACTGACCAGCTCGAGCAGCGGCAAATCGCGCTGGCCATGCAAAACGGCAAAGTGATTGCCGCGTTCAACCAAGTGCGTAGCGCCTTGTTTTACCGCATGCGCGGCCAGCACCGCCACCCACGCACCGCCCGCATGCTGCACTACTACTTTGCCGCGCAAGACATCCACGAGCGCGCCAGCTCCAGCTACATCGGCGAATACCGCCGCTTTGTGGCCGAGCTCAGCCACAGCGACCTCATCTTCCGCATCCAGCGGCTGATCGAATGGCAGGCGCAGGCCTGCCGCGACATGGCGCACAGCCTGCAACGTGGCAGCACGGTGCCGGACAATGCCAAGCTGGACAAACTGGCCGCCAGCATCCGCCGCTCATACCAGCACCACCAATCCACCCAAGCCGATAAGAGCCCGCGCAGCCTGCGCCGCCTTATCGACAACCTCTACGGTATCAACTACCAACTCACCCACCTGGCCGGCGAACAAGCTGGCTATACCGAAGCCAGCGAGCAAACCCGCATCGTGCGCGAAGATGCCGACGGCTGGCGCAGCCATCTCAATATCCTGCGCCGCCACCTCAGCTTCGAATCCGGCGTATTCCGCCACGCCGTGCGGCTTTCCATTGTGGTGTTCCTCTGTATCGCCTTAGTGGAAAGCCTCAAGCTGCCCATGGGCTACTGGGTGCTGCTCACCGCCGTATTCGTGTGCCAGCCCAACTATTCCGCCACCAAAAGCCGCCTTATCCAGCGCGTGGTCGGCACAATGGCCGGTGTGGCCGTCGGCTCGCTACTGCCCTATTTCACCCCCTCGCTCGCCACCCAATTGGCGGTGGTGGCCGCCTCCAGCACCCTGTTTTTCTTCTTCCGCACCAACAAATACAGCTACTCCACCTTCTTCATCACCATCCAAGCCATCACCAATCTCTACATCGCCGGCCTGCACGGCATCGACGCCCTGCCTTGGCGGCTGCTCGACACCATCGTCGGCTGCGTGCTGGCCTGGTGGGCTGTATCCATGCTCTGGCCGGATTGGCGCTACCTTTCTCTCGCCCGCACCGCCCAACGCGCCTTGGCCGGCAACGCAGGCTACCTGAAAAGCATCACCGACCAGCTCCAGCACGGCGGCCAGTGCGACGATGCCGCCTACCGCAGCGAACGCCGCCGCGCCCACGAACGCGCCGCCCAACTGAGCAGCACCCTTTCCGACATGTCCGGCGAGCCGAAAAAATACGCCGCGCACCTGCCCGGCGGCTTCACCCTGCTCAAAACCGTTTACGCCATCAACGGCTATATCTCCGCCCTCGGCGCCTACCGTAGCCGCCTCAGCCCGGGCCAAATAGAGCCCGATTTCAACGCCGCCTTCGCCCAGGCCGCTAATGAAACCGCACGCCTGCTCGAACAGCTGCCCAGCCTGACCGAAGCCGAATTTCAGGTAGCCTACAGCGCCCTGCGCCAACAGCTCACCGCCCTGCGCCCCGATGGCAGCGCCAGCCCCCACGCCCACACCCTCTGGCAGCAGCTTTCCTTGATTGCCAAACTCCTGCTCCCCGCCTACCAGGCCTTGCAAGACGTGGAGGATACCCAAACCGAAACGCAGGAGGCGGCCGCAGCGGGCACCAGCGGTTAGGCAATGCTTCGCGCCCCAAAGGGCTACCTGAAAGCGTAAGCTTCAACGGAGTTAAAACCATGTCTTGGCGTAGCCAAGGCTGAGTTTCTGCGAAGCTATAGTGGATTAAATTTAAATCAGGACAAGGCGGCGAGCCGCAGACAGTACAAATAGTACGGCAAGGCGAGCCAACGCTGTACTGGTTTAAATTTAATCCACTATAAAACACGGTTGCTATTGGCGGCTGCGTTGCTAGATGGCTTTCAGGTAGCCCGCACTGGCAGCCTGTTCATGCAGTCTTGCATCATGCCGCTACTCAAACCAGCGCCCAAGCAAAAGGCTACCTGAATTTTCAGGTAGCCTTTTATGCAGTTAAACCCCGGCGGAAACCTTCTCCCACGCTTCCAAAATCAATTCGGGGCGGTTGCTTTGCAGCAAGGTGGCATCGGAGAGCATCTGCCGCCACACTCGGGCATGGTTGCGGCCATGCAGCAGCCCGAGGTAGTGGCGCAACATGTGGCGAATGGTGAGACCCGGGTCGGCGGCGAGCGAGCGCTGCATATAGCGGTAGAGCGTGTGAATAAGGGTGTTGAAATCGGTTTCAGGTAGCCTTTCGCCGTAAAACAGTCTGTCCCACGATTGCATCAGCATCGGGTTGTGGTAGGCCTCGCGGCCAATCATCACGCCGTCGACGTGTTGCAGGTGTTCGGCGATTTCGGTATTGGTTTTGATGCCGCCGTTGATGATGATTTCCAAATGGGGGAAATCCTGTTTGAGGCGGTAAACATAGTCGTATTTCAAGGGAGGCACATCGCGGTTTTCTTTGGGCGACAGGCCTTCCAGCCAGGCATTGCGGGCGTGGACGATATAGGTGCGGCAGGCAGTTTTGTCGGAGAGCGTGCCCACGAAATCGCATACGGTTTGGTATTCGGTTTGGCGATCGATGCCGATGCGGTGTTTCACGGTTACGGCGCAATCGGGCGCGGCTTCCTGCATGGCGTTGAGGCAATCGGCCACCAAATCCACTTCGTTCATCAAGCAGGCGCCGAACGCGCCTTTTTGCACGCGCGGGCTGGGGCAGCCGCAGTTGAGGTTGATTTCGTCATAGCCCCAACCTGCCGCGATGGCGGCGGCCTTGGCCAAATCGGCCGGGTTGCTGCCGCCCAGCTGCAGGGCAACCGGGTTTTCGCTTTCGTCTTTGCCTAAAAAACGCTCGGCCTGGCCATGGATGATGGCGCCGGCATGAATCATTTCGGTGTAGAGCCAGGCATGGCGGCTGATTTGGCGTGCCATGTAGCGATAATGCCGATCTGTCCAGTCCAGCATCGGGGCAACGGATAAACGGCGGGCGGGGGGGGTTTGGCGAACGGGCATGATGGGCAGGGGATAAAGAAAAAGCCTAAACGGGATGTTTAGGCTTTTTAAAATTTGGTGGGTCGTGAGCGATTCGAACGCTCGACCAACGGATTAAAAGTCCGCTGCTCTACCGACTGAGCTAACGACCCTTTGGCTCCCCGAGCTGGGCTCGAACCAGCGACCTGCGGATTAACAGTCCGTCGCTCTACCGACTGAGCTATCGGGGAAAGGAAGCGCGCATTTTAGAGACGGGGCGGAGAGTTGTCAATAGAAATTTGGCACGAATGAGGAAATTTTTTAACAGTTTGTGCGAAAATTTAAAAATGCAATTTAAATACAGATGGTTAAATTGTGATGCAATTTGAAGTAAGACTACCTGAAACTGGCTCGCACGCCTCTGATGCGGCTAAACAAATTTCAGGTAGCCTCTGTCTGAGTGCGACATGTTTTTAGTACGGCCTGCCTGTTTAACCGGCCTTTTTGCCTTTGCCCTCTTCAGAAGTAAACCATAAATGCAGCGGGGCGAGCAGCTCTAAAACGAGGCGGGCAAACAGGGGGCTGTTAATCGGCTCGTCTTCATCACGGCCATACACTTGGGCGATTTCGCGATCTTGGTTTTGGCCGGAGTAGTCGCGGCTGTCACGGTATTTGCCGCGGGCGGCGGTAAGGGCTTTTTCAGGTAGCCCTTGGGCAGAAAGGTCTTTAGCAGTGCAGGCTTTGGCGGCAGCGAGGCTGGTTCGGGGCAAAAGGGGCAGGGGTTGCTGTTGGCCGAGCAGGTAGTAGTCGAACCAGCGGGCAAGTTGTTCGGCAGCTTCCGCTTGCGGCAGCGGCGGCAGGGTTTGCGGGCTGTCGAGGGAGATGAGATGGGTGGCTTGTGCTTTGGGGTGAACGGCGCAATACACCAGGTGTTGCAGCCACAGCCTAATTTCGGCGGGGGCTTTGAGTTTGGCGGCGCAGTAGAAGATTTGGCCGTGTTGGTGCAGGTGGGTGAGGCTGCCGATAAGGGTGTGGCCGCCGTGCTCGAAGCGGAAGGGGAAATCGGGCTCGCGCGGGCTGGCAAGCAGTTCGGAATCGAGCTGCTTGGCGGCGGTGCGCTCTGGCTCTTGCAGGATTTCGCCGAGCAGGCCGGCGGGCAGGAGGCTGTCGGCCTGCAGCTTGGCTTCGGTTTGGGCGAAATCTTCATGCTGGCGGCGGGCGTCGAGGTAGCGCTGCTTCACTTCGTCGGGATGTTCGATGGCGTAGGGCTCGGCAGAATCGGAGGGACGGTCGGCATAGGGGCCTTTCCATTGCAGGGCGTGGCGCAGCCAATAGCGCACCGGGTTGTTCCAGAAGTTTAGGAAACTGTCGAGCGATACCGTGGGCTCGACAGCGGCTTTGGGCGGGGTGTCGCCGATAAAGGGGGTGGCTTCGGCGGCAGGCTGGTTGAGGGCTTGGGCATAGTCTTGGCGGAGGCCGGACAGGCTACCTGAAAGCCCGTTTTCGCTAAGACCGGCTGAGTTTTCCCCATTCTCTGGCGGGGCAAAATAGCGGGCGGAAAAGGCTTGCAGGGGGTGTTGGCGCACATGGGCTGCGGTGAAGTCGGCGCTGCTTTGGCCGGCCATTTGTGCCAGCGTGTCGATGAGTTCGCTCAACAGCGGCGAGGGGGCTTGGGCTTCGTCTTTGAGGTGGTCGCGGCCGATGTAGGACAGATAGAGGTGGCTGCGGGCGCTGAGCAGGGATTCGAGGAACAGGTAGCGGTCGTCGTCGCGGCGGGATCGATCGCCGGATTGGGGGTGGTGGGCGATCAGGTCGAAGGCGGGGGCGGGGGTTTGGCGCGGGTATTTGCCGTCGTTCAGGCCGAGCAGGCACACAGTGTCGAACGGCAGGCTGCGCATGGGCACCATGCTGCAGAAGGTGATGCCGCCGCGCAAAAGGGCGGCTTCGCTGCTTTGGCCGAAGAAGCGGTGCAGGTGCTGGCAGGCGGTGTCGGGGGGTAGGGCTGCGGTATAGCCCGCCAGCGAGGCTTCTTCCTGCCATGCAGCCAAGGCCTGGCTGATTTGTTGCCAGGCGGCCTGGTCGGCCTCGGCGGGGGTATCGCCCGCGGCATCGGCCAAGAGGGCGCGGAAGCGTTCGATCCAGCCTTCAACGGGCGCGGGGCTTTGCCAGCGGCGGTGGTGTTCGCGCAGTTTGCCCAGCAATACAAACCAGGCGGCTTGGGCAGGCTGGCGGGCAAAATCGGCCGCCCAAGGGTGTACGCCCTGCCACAGCGCATCTTCGCCCTCGGGCAGCAGCCAGCCCAGCACGCTGCGTTCGGCGGCCTGTTGCCAAGTGAAGGCCTTGCCGCTGCCGCCGTGCTCGGCGCGCATTTCGGCATCCGCGCCCCAATGCACGTTGAGTTCGGCCACGCTGCGGCACAGGAATTCGGCATCGGTTTCATCAATCTGCCAATGGCGGCGCACCGCTTGCGCATCGAGCAGGGGCAGCAGGCGTTCGGTTTCGAATCGGCTTTGCATCAGGGCGATGAGCTGCTCGGCCAGCAACATCAAAGGCTGGCTGCGGCTGAGGCGCACGTCGGCCACGGAATACGGCAGGGCGCGGCTGCCGGGCGCGGCTTCGCCGAACACGGCGTGGATGAAGGGCAGGTAGTCTTCCACGGCGGGGGTGAGCACGGCGATGTGGTGCGGTTGCAGCTCGGGCTTGTCTGCCAAACGGCGCAATAGGTGTTCTTTGAGGATTTGCAGCTCGCGCAGTGGGCTGTGGGCGGCTTGGATCACGATGCTGCCGTCCATCTGCGCGTTGCCTTTTTCAGGTAGCCTCAACAGCTGGATATCGGTCTGCAGGCGTTGCAGCAGGCTGGGCGATTCGGGCGGCGCGGGGAAGAGTTCCACCTGTTCCATGGCGCGGGTGCTCACGGCCAGGCGGTCGAAAAAATCGCGCCCCTGTTTGCCCAGCGAGGAGAGCAACGGGTGGCCGGCTTCTTCGGCTGCGGGTTCGGCCTGCGCGGCCAGCCGTTTCGGGCTTTGGATGTCGCCCCAGTATTGCTGGCTGGGATTGACCGCGAACAGGTGCACATCGGTGTGTTCGGCCAAGGCCTGCAACAAATCCAGATACACCGGCGCCAGCGTGGAAATGCCGAACGCCAAATAACGCTGCGGCAGGCGCGCCGGATTCAGCGCGGCCAGCAGCCGTTCGTGCTGCGCGGCGCGGTGGGCGGCGGGGGCTTCGGCGGCGAGCGTGCGCCACAATGCGGCCTGCCAGGCTTCGTCTGCGCCCAAGCCGTTGAGTTTGCCCTGCTCCCATTGCGCCAGCCAATGTGGGCGGTACACCAAATATTGGTCGAACACGTCCGCCAGCCGCCCTGCCAAATGATAGGTCGCCGCCGTGCTGCTTTTCAGGTAGCCCTGCAATACGGCCGGCAGAGCCGAATCGGCATTTTCCAACAGCGGCAGCAGCCGCCAGCGCAACACTTCCGGCGCAAACGGGTTCAGGCGTGGCGCATCGGGCAGGAAGCGGCGCGTGAGTTGCCAGCTCAAGGCTGCAGGCAGGCTGAAATGCAAATTGGCCGCAATGCCGCTGCGCTCGGCTAAATAATGATTGAGATAGCGGCGCATCCCCTGGCTCTGCACCACGATTTCTTCCGGCGCAAACACCGCTTCCGGCGGCGTAGTCTGCATCAGCGCAACGGCGGTTTCGGCAAGAAATTCGAGGCGGTTGGAAGAATAAAGATGGAGCATGGCGCGGGCGGAGGCAAGAAATTAAGAAGGAATCGGCATTATAGTGGATTAAATTTAAATCAGGACAAGGCGGCGAGCTGCAGACAGTACAAATAGTACGGCAAGGCGAGCCAACGCTGTACTGGTTTAAATTTAATTCACTATATATAGCGAACGGCCGGGTTTGGCGGCGTGGCAGCAGGCTACCTGAAATGATGAGAATGGGCTTGGCGGGCGCATATAGCGGCTTGGCTAAGCCGGCGGCTGGTTAGACTCCCGTTTTCAGGTAGCCTTCATCCAGATTGGCAGATAAGTTTGCGCCACAAGATTGCTTGCAGCCCGCTCTCTGGCAGGCTGTCTGAAACCCGTGGGAATGGGCTTAATACCCGCCCGCCGCCGTAGCAAAGGCTACCTGAAATTGGCAAGGCATGGTTTGCGCCGACTGTTGGGCTGCTTGCCGCCCTGTTGCAATACCATCCGCCCGCCGCGCCGTTCTTTCGGTTTGCCGCGCCCGCTGTTACAATCGCGGCTGTTTGCAGATTGGCGGCGGGGCTGTTTGATTCGGCCGGAAACAACGTTTTGGCGAAACCTGCCGCGCCGGTTTCAGGTAGCCTTATGTGTGCTGCCGTTGAATGGATTGAAAGGAAAGAATGATGGGTATTTCTAGCGGCTGGCATTGGCTGGTGATTTTGATTGTGGTGGTGCTGATTTTCGGCACGAAGAAGCTGCGCAATGTGGGCAAAGACCTCGGCGGGGCGATTCACGATTTTAAAAAAGGCCTAAACGAAGGCAGCGAGGGCGAAAGCGAAACGGCTGCGCCCAAGCAGATTGTCGAGCATAAAGAAGAGAAGCCGGGCGAATAGGCGATGTTTGATTTCGCGTTCAGCGAGATGCTGCTGGCGGCGCTGGTGGCGCTGGTGGTGCTCGGGCCGGAGCGGCTGCCGCAGGCGGCGCGTGCTGCCGGACGGATGGCGGGCAAGCTCCAACGCCTGGCCGGCAGCCTGAAAGCCGAGCTGGCGCAGCATGCTGATATGGCGGATTTGCGCCGGATGCAGGAAACGCTGGCGGATACAGCCAGCGAGCTGCGCCAGGAAATGCAGCATCTGCGTTCGGCAGCCGCGCCGGATGTGCCCGCCTGGGAGCGTTTGCCGCCGCAGCGCACGCCGGCGGATTTCGGCCTGGATGAAGACGGCCTGCCCGCCCTGCGGGATACGCCCCATGCCCCGGGCTTTCACACGCCTTCGCTGGGGCAGCGCTCGCGCGCGTGTCGGCGCAAGCTGCAGCCGCGCGTGCGGGTGCAGCCGCGTTTGCGGGTGCGCAAACAGGCGGGAGGCGGCAGATGAACGCGCAGCCTTTGGTGGAACATTTGAAGGAATTGCGCCGCCGCCTGATGTGGGTGACCGCGGTGTTGCTGCTGTGCCTGTTTGCGGCGGTGCCGTTTGCCAACCGGCTGTATGCGCTGGTGGCCAAGCCTTTGATGGCGAGCCTGCCGCCGGGGGCGCATATGCAGGCGATCGATGTGATTGCGCCGGTGTTTGTGCCGCTGAAGGTGGCGCTGATGGCGGCGTTTTTGGTGTCGCTGCCGCATACGCTCTACCAGCTGTGGGCCTTCGTGGCGCCGGCGCTCTACCGGCACGAGAAACGGCTGGTGCTGCCGCTGTTGCTCTCGAGCGTGGGGCTGTTTTTTGCGGGGATGGCGTTTTGCTATTTTTTGGTGTTCCCGCTGGTGTTTAAAGTGTTTGCCTCGGCCACGCCGGAAGGGGTGAGCATGATGACGGACATCGACCGCTACCTTTCCTTCGTACTAGGCATGTTTGTGGCCTTCGGTATGGCGTTTGAGCTGCCGGTGTTGGTGGTGCTGCTGTATCGGATGGGGGCGGTATCGCTCGCGGCGCTGAAAACGGCGCGGCCTTATGTGGTGGTGGTGGCATTTGTGGTGGCGGGGATTGTGACGCCGCCGGATGTGATTTCGCAGTTTCTGCTGGCGGTGCCGCTGATTGCGCTGTATGAGGCGGGCTTGCTGATGTGCCGGCTGTTTAAGCCGAATGCAGATGCGGCGGACAGCGCAGAAGCAGATGAGGCTACCTGAAAGCCTCAGCTTTAGCGCCGCCAAGCCCTGCGTTGGCATTTTCAGGTAGCCTTTCCATTGCGGCGGGCGGGGAAGCAAAAGTGCATTTTTGCCACCAAGTTACCATGCCGCACATAAACGATACCGATACGACCCGATCCGGAGCCCAAATGGATTCCCCCCGCGAACACGCCGTACCGCCGCACCAACAGCAACACCGCTGCCGCCAGCATGGCCTTCATGCTGCGCACAGCGGTGTTGTTGTTTGGCGGGGATTGGTACGGAAGAGGCTACCTGAAAACAGGCGGTGAAGATTGGTAAAGAGCAAAGGAAAGGTTTTCAGGTAGCCTCAAGAAGGGAAAAGTGCCTACCGAAAGGCTACCTGAAAATAAGAAACTTCAGCGAAGTGAAAACTTAAAAGCCAAGCCTGCAATCAGAAAGCCCCTCCCAAACATGCCGAAAACTTTTCAGGTAGCCTTATAGGCAGCCCGATTCAAAACCCGGCCAAATAAGCAAAGGACACCATCCTTCATGATTACCACACGCGATGTTCTCTTCATCTATAACCTGTTTCATTGGGGCGGGATAATATTGCTGATCCTGGCCGTAAGTTTTGCCTGTTATCAGATAAACCCCAAACTATTTAATAAAAACCCGCAGTTAATATTTCTGCCCGGGCTGGCTGTAGCCGGGCTGCTTTATGCGGTAGGGCAGGTAGAAAAAATGCAGGAGAGGCGGGAAGCCGAAGCGGAAGAAGCCGAATGGCGCAAACGCTACGATCCCGCCAAAGCCCGCTTCGACCAGCTGTGCCAAAACGCCGGCGAGAAGATCTACCGCACGGCGGACAATGTGGACGGCATCCTGCTGCTGAAAGTGCGCGGGGATGACGAGAAGTATCAGGATAACAGCTACAACCCGCTGAAAGACCAGATGTGGGAGGATGCGGCGGTGGAGAGTGAGTCGAAGCGAGAGGGATATATTGAGGAATTTCTTCTCCGTTCTAATCTTAGCTTTCCAAGGTATATCTATGCTGACGTTTTACAGAAAGATAATTCAATTATTCATTATAGCATTTACAAGGTAAATCAGGAGTGGGTTGAGGATAAACAACTGAATCCCCACCCCCGTGCCCGCTATGCTGTTACCTACGAAAACGATATTTCCTGGGAAAACCGCAAACATTGGATAGCGGGAACAACCATCAAGATTATCGATACCCAAACCAATGAACTAATGGCTGAGAAAACCATGTATGCCTTTGTGCCGGAGTTAGGCTATTCCGAACTTGAACAAAATCCCAATCCTTGGGGTAGGGGTATGCGTTGCCCTTCTGGGGAAAGTGAGTTTGAGCAAAGAACAGTTACCTTTGCAATTAAAGTTTTAATCCCATCCAATCTCAGTCGGAGACTACAAAATGACTAATCAACAAAAGCAGAACCACACAGCCACCACTAATAGAATGTGCAAACCGGTTCGCGCAATAAATCCATTCTGTCGCCAACAGCCTGCGGCCATCAAGCTACCTGAAAACTTCAGTGCTAACGAAGTGAAAACCAAGCTGCGGTTTGCCGCCCGCTCTATCACCCCTCGGGCGGGGAGGCGGATTGCGGGCAGTTTTTGTATCTGCCGTTTGTATGAAAACATGTTTGCTTTGGCTATAATTTCTGCCGGAACGGGCGGGCGCGGCATCGTGCCTGCCGGTTTCAGGTAGCCTCTTTAATTTATTCAACCCGATTCTTTTTTAATTTGAACAAGCAATGCCGATTTCGCCATCTTTTGCCTACCGCGCGGCTGTGTGCAGCCTGTTTGCGCTAATTTTCCTTTCCTTGGCTTGGGAGCTGTGGCTCTCGCCGCTGCGCCCGGGCGGTTCTTGGCTGGCTTTGAAGGCGCTGCCTTTGTGCCTGCTGCTGCCGGGGGTGTTGCGGCGCAACAGGCAAACTTTCCTGCTGGGCGGGATGTTGGTGCTGTTTTATGCGGCGGAGGCGGTAGTGCGGCTGTTTGACGCGCAGCCGGCAAGCCGGGTTTGTGCGGCGGCGGCTTTGGCTGCGGGCGTGGTGTTTTTTGTGTCGTGCCTGATGTTTATGCGGGCAGGCAAGAGGGAGCGGGCATGATGTGGGAACGGTTGAAAGAAAGCTGGGTGGTGTGGCTGGGCATGGCGCTGATGGCGGTGGTGCCGTTTTTGTCGTCTTGGCGCACGGGGCCGCAGGGCGGCTGGTTTATTGAGAGCGGCTCGCTGCTGTTTGCCGCTTTGTTTGCATTGCTCACGCTGTGGCGCAATCCGGCGCGCGCGCGGCTGCCGGGGGCGATGGTGTTTTTTGTGCTGCTGGCGGGATTTTGGCTGGTGCAGGCGCGGATTTTGCGGCTGCCGTATCCGGAAATGTCGGATTTGACGGCGGCGGTGTTTTGTGTGATGGCGCTGCTGGCTTGGGCTTGTCGGCTTCAGGTAGCCCGGCTGGGGCAGGATAGGGTGGTGGAAATTTTTGCCTGGGCGCTGCTTTGCGGGGCGGTGTTGCAGGGCTTGGTGTGCGTGTTTCAGTTTGTCGGCCACACGGCCTGGCTGCCGGGGATGATGCGCGCGCCGCAGAAGTATTTTGTGTTCGGCCAGGTGGGGCAGCGCAACCATTTGGGGCACTACATGATGTGGGGCGTGCTAGCGCTGGGCTACCTGTGGAGCAGGCGGCGGTTGCCGGGGCTGATTGCGTTGGCGCTGGCGGTGTTTTTGCTGCAAGTCATCGGAGTGATTACTTCGCGCACGATTATGGTGTATGTGGGGGCGTTGTTGCTGCTGGTGCCGCTATTGTATGTGTTGGGCGGCCGCCCGTTGCGCCGTTGGTGCGCGCTGACGGGGCTGTTGGTGCTGGGCGTGCTGGCGGCGCAGTTGATTATGCCTTGGCTGGTGGATACGTGGCTGGCTCCCGATGTGCAATCTTCCGGCGTGGGGCGTTTGGTGTCGGGCGATGCGGCCAGCCCGGGGCGCTCTTCGGAATGGGCGAAGGCGTGGACGGTGTTTACCGAGCATCCGTGGCTGGGCGTAGGCTGGCAGGGCTATGCGCACGAGAGTTTCGCGCTGGCCATGCGTGGCTCGGCGTTTCGCAATTATGACGTGGGCGTGTTGTTTACCCACAGCCACAACAGTATGCTGGAAATCTTGGCCGAGATGGGCGTGGTGGGTGCCATTTTGGTGTTCGGCGGCTGGCTAGCGGTGGCCAAGGGCTACCTGAAAAAGGGATTGGGCGCGTCTTCGGCGCTGATGCTGGCGTTGATGAGCGTGTCGCTGTGCCACAGCCTGCTGGAGTATCCGCTGTGGTATGTGTATTTCCTCACGCCGTTTGTTGTGATGATGAGCCTCACGCCGGCCAAAGCGCCCGGCTGGTATATCGTGCAGGCCGGCAAGTGGCCGCAACGTTTCGGCATGGCCTTTGCCGCGCTGGCGGCCGTTATCATTGTGCAATACGGCTTTGCCTACCACCGCTTGGTATTTGCCTACGCCAATCCCACCGAAAACTATCCGCAATACAAACAGGTGGACACCCTGCGCGAGCTGGAAAGCAAACACTATTTCCTCAAATACTACGCACAGATGGGCTTGATTCGCAAAGTGGATTGGCTGCGCCCGCTGCCCGAGTGGGGGCGTGATGCCGCCCTGCGCGCCAGCCTGTTCCGACCCTATGCCAACACTGCCGTGCGCGCCTTCTATTTAGAGCAAGAAGGCCGCCCGCGCGAAGCTGCCGATTGGCTGGTGAACATGGGCCGCTACTACCCCAAACAAATGCCCGGCCTGCTCAGCACCGCTGCCGCTTTTCGTGCCGCGCCCGAAGTGGTGCAGCCCCTGCGCGAGCAGTGCCAGCTGTATGTGCAAACCATGCCCCAGGCCGCCGGCAACCTCACCTGCGGCAACGCTTCCGCCCCTGCCGGCAACAGCGGCAGCCGCCCGGCTTCGCGCAGCGGCAGCGGGGTTTGACGAGGGATGAGGCTACCTGAAAGTGAAGCGGCAACCCCGTTAAAACCAAGCGCCATTTGTTGCCGGGCTTAAACAAGCATAACATCCGTGATATCCCGCCCGGCTTACGCAAAGATACGCAAAAGAATTTGGCTTGTTCGCCTGTATCAGGCAAAGTGTTAAGACGCTTGAAATTCAATAGTCAACCAGCCTAATCCCGGCTGCCGAGCTGGAAAAATCACGTTGGTTGGCCAGATTGCCGGGCAAGCCCCGGCAGCAAAATTTCTGTGCTGCAACGGCACATAAAATACTAAGGAGTAAGTATGAACCGTGTTTTATTGGTAGACGACGACGCCCTGCTCACCGAGCTCTTAACCGAATACCTGAGCGCCGAAGGGCTGGAAGTTAGCAGCGTGCCGGACGGCGAAGCCGGCGTAAGCGAAATTCTCTCCGGCAACTACAACGTGGTGGTGCTGGATTCCATGATGCCCAAGCTCAGCGGGCTGGATGTGCTCAAAACCGTGCGCCAGCAGAGCAAAATCCCCATCATCATGCTTACTGCCAAAGGCGACGACATCGACCGCATCATCGGCTTGGAAATGGGCGCCGACGACTATGTGCCCAAGCCCTGCCAGCCGCGCGAACTCTTGGCGCGCATCAACGCCATCCTGCGCCGCACCCGCCTGGCCGAGCCGGACAACAACACGCCCAATGTGATTTCCGTGAGCGACGTTACCCTTTATCCGGCCAAGCGCCAAGCCACCATCAACGAAGCCCCGCTGGAGCTCACCAGCACCGAATTCAATCTGTTGGAAGTGCTGATGCGCCATGCCGGCCAGGTGGTGAACAAAGAAACCCTTTCGCTCGAAGCGCTCGACCGCAAGCTGGCCAAGTTCGACCGCAGCATCGATGTGCACATTTCCAGCATCCGCCACAAACTGGGCGATGCCTCGCTCATCCAAACCGTGCGCGGCCTGGGTTATCTGTTTGTGAAAAACTGATATTTCGATTTGAACTTTAATTGAAGCTTGCGCTTTCAGGTAGCCTGCATCAAACAGGATAAAGGCTACCTGAAAATATCGCTTCTTCGTTTGCACTGTCCACCCAACGGCCGCCGCCAAGCCTAAACCGACTGACGGCGGCATTGTTTTGTGGCCGGCCAAACCTTCCCGCCAAAGCATATTCATGAAACTGTTCCAGCGGATTTTCCTCACCTTTTTCTTCGTCATCATCGCCGCCATTTTCGTGGCCAGCTTCTCTTTCTGGCTGGTGCAGGACCGAATGGCCGAAAGTCGTTTCAAGCAGCAGCGTGCCTTTGAAACCGGCCTGCTCAACAGCACCGTTACCGTATTCCAAACCCGCGGCCTCTCCGGCGTGCGCGAAACCCTGCAAGACTGGAATAATACCCCCACGTTCGACAACATCTTAGTGATTTCCGGCGACAGCAAAGCCGATATTTTCCAGCGCCAGGTCGAGCCCGCCCGCATCCTGGCCGCCCGCAAATTTGCCGCCGAATACCCTAACACCCGCGCCGTGCGCGTGGCCTACGACCCTTTGGGCGAAGAATACATCTTCATGCTGGCCGATTGGGACAAACAACAGCCCACCCGTCTGCCTTCCCCATTGATGATTCCCGGCGTGGAAATGGCGCCGGTGTGGCACGAGCTCATCATCCTCAGCTTCATCATCATTGTCGGCCTGCTTCTGGCCTACATCCTTGCCCGCAATATTTCCCAGCCCATCCGCACGCTGGAGCGCGGCATGAGCCGCCTGGCCGAAGGCGACCTCGAAACCCGGATTTCCCACCAGCTGCTCGGCCGGCGCGACGAACTGGCCAAACTCGCCGTCCAGTTCGACCACATGGCCGGCCGCCTGCAAAAACTGGTGGAACGCGAACGCCACCTGCTGCACCACGTTTCGCACGAAATGCGCTCCCCACTGGCGCGTATGCAGGCGCTGCTCGCCCTGCTGCAAGTGCAGCCGCACAAACAGGAGCAAAACATCAAGCGCCTGGAATCCGAGCTCACCCGTATGGACAAACTCGTGGGCGAGCTGCTCACCCTTTCCCGTTTGGAAACCGCCAACGTGGAAATGGAAAAAGACCCGCTCAAGCTGGTGCCCTTCTTGGAAAACTTGGTGGACGACTGCCGCGCCATCGCCTGCCAAAACAATCAGCAAATCGATTTTGCCTACGACCCGGCCGATGCCGAAGCCACTGTTTCTGCCAACGAAGGCTACCTCTACCGCGCCTTCGACAACGTATTGCGCAATGCCATGGCCTACAGCCCGGAAGGCAGCAAAATCCACGTTCGTCTCTCCGGCCACAAACACCATTGGTACATCGATATTGCCGACAACGGCCCGGGCGTGGACGAATGCCAGCTGCCGCACATCTTCACCGCCTTCTACCGCGCCGACAGCGGAGCGCACAAACCCGGCACCGGCCTTGGCCTAGCCATTGCCCGCCATGTAATTGGCAAACACAACGGCCGCATCAGCGCCGCCAATGTGCAGCCCAACGGCCTGAACATCCACTTCGAGCTGCCCGAGCTCACCGCCAAACAGCAGAAGCTGGAAGAAAAAGAACGCGAAGAAAAAGAGCGCGGGCAGGATGAAGGCAAATAAACCGGAAGCCGTTGCTGCAGTAGGAGCGCGTATTTTTCAGGTAGCCTTATTCCCGCCCGCACCCCGATAATCGTTTCAAATTAAACCGAGCCAACACAATATGGCCGGGTTTGAAACGGCCGTCTATGGGAAAGAAAGCCTTTTCGCTATATAATTCCGCTGTTTCGACAGCTCCCCTTCGGAAGTATCAATGAGCACCAACACCATTCTGATTATCGCCATCCTCATTTTTGCCCCTGTGTTCGGCGTATTGCTATACAACACCTATCAGGAAAAGAAATACCGCGATTCCATCCGCGCCCAATTCGGCCATGCCGATAAAGACGCGCTGATGGAAAGCCACACCCATTCCGTGCGCGACGGCCAGCAGCAAGCTCCCGCAGCCGAAGCAGAGGCTGCGCCGCGCCTGCAGCCGGCCTTTGTTAAATTCAGCCGTTCAAGCGAACCGGCCGACGAAACGCCTGTTGCCGAAACGCCGGCCGCAGCCGACAGCGCCCCTGCCGAGCCGGTATTGCAGGCCGAGCCCGCCGCCGAAGCCCCCGCGTTCAACTTCCAGCCCGTGCCGGCGGCCGCACCCTCGCAAACCCAAGAGCCGGCCAAACGCAAGCTGCTGCTCGATTTGCAGGATTTGGCCAAGCAGCAGCTGCCCTGGTTCGACAGCCGCTTCGACTACCTTTGCTACATTTCCCTGAAAGAGCCGCAGGAATTGCACGCCATGCCGCGCCTTTCCAGCCGCCACCGCTTCCGCATCGCCGGCTGCACCATGGACGACCGCTTCCAAATCGCCGAGCCGATTCCCAGCGTGTACTACCAAGGTTTCGTGATTGGCCTGCAAGCCATCAGCCGCAACGGCTTGGCCAGTATTGCCGATTTGGAGCAATTCGGCGAACAGGCCAATGCCTTTGCCGAAAAAATGGACGGCGGCCTGCTGCTCACCGACATCGACACCTTCCTTTCCATCGCCCGCCCGCTGGACGACCTGTGCGCCCGCGTGGATCAAACCATCGCCATCCATTTGGTGTCCCGCAACAACGTGAGCGGCGTAGAATTGCGCAACGCGGTAGAGCGCCAAGGCTTCGAGCTTTCCCACGACGGCATGTTCTACCTGAACGATGCCAAAGGCGAGCCGTTGTTTGCCATCTCCACCCTCGACAACAGCGCCTTCACCGCCACCCTACTCTCCACCCAGAATTATCGCGGCATCAGCATGCTGTTTGATGCCCCGCACATCCCCGATGGCGAGAAAAACTTCAACCGCTTCATGGATATCGCCGTTAAGCTTTCCAGCATGCTCGGCCTGGATTTGGTCAACGACAAGCTCGAAGAGCTGTCCACCCAATGGCTGAAAGAAATCCGCAGCTATGTGGTGGCGCGGCAAGACGAAATGAAACGGGTGGGCATCGAGCCCGGCAGCGAGCTGGCCAAACGGCTGTTCTCGTAGCCAACCCGCTCAAACGCCCGGCCAACCAAACAGGCTACCTGAAACGGTATTTCCCGTTTTCAGGTAGCCTGTTTCCCCAATCCACACACACCTCAAGGAAAAACATCATGCACAACGATAACACCCTACGCGCCGCCGTCGAGGCCGTCGCTATTCCCAACAGCAGCCTCACCATCGGCAGCAGCCATGCCCTGCAAGCTATCGAACAAACTGCTAGTGGCCTGCAAATCGAACTTTGCTTCGGTTTTCCCGTCGGTCATATTGCCGACCGGCTCAAGCAAAACATCGCCGCCGCGCTGGCCCAAGCCGGTTTTGATGCCAACGTGCAAACCAACATCCGCAGCGAAATCACCGCCCGCAAAGTCCAGCCCGGCGTGCGCACCATCAACGGCGTGAAAAACATCATCGCCGTCGCTTCCGGCAAAGGCGGCGTAGGCAAATCCACCACCGCCGCCAACCTCGCCGTGGCGCTGCACAACATGGGCGCGCGCGTGGGCATCCTCGATGCCGACCTCTACGGCCCCAGCCAGCCCACCATGCTCGGCGTGCCCGAGCGCAAACCGCAGCAGGAAAACAAACACTTCATCCCCGTGCGCTCGGCCGAAGGCATCCAAGTGATGTCTATCGGCTTTCTGGTCGATACCGACCAAGCCGTGGTATGGCGCGGCCCCATGGTGAGCCAGGCCCTGCAGCAGCTGCTGTTTCAAAGCGAATGGGATAATGTGGACTACCTGTTGGTTGACCTGCCGCCCGGCACCGGCGATATCCAGCTCACCCTGTCGCAGAAAATCCCCGTTACCGGCGCCATCGTGGTGACCACCCCGCAAGACATCGCCCTGATCGACGCGCGCAAAGCCGTGGATATGTTCGGCAAAGTCAACATCCCCATTTTCGGCGTGCTGGAAAATATGTCGGTGCATATTTGCAGCCGCTGCGGGCATCACGAGCCTATTTTCGGCCAAGACGGCGGCAAAGCGCTGGCCGAACGCCTCGGCGTGCCGCTGCTGGGCCAGCTGCCCCTGAGCCTGCCCGTGCGCGAAGCCATGGACAGCGGCAGCGCCGCCCAAATGCAGGCCGCCCACCCCGCCATCGCCCAAATCTACAGAGAAGCCGCCTGGCAAACCGCCCTGGCCGTGGCCGCCAAAGGCAAAGACTTCAGCAACCGCTTCCCGCAGATTGTGGTGGAATAAACAGTGCGGCCGGAATACAAAAAGGCTACCTGAAACCGTTTGTCTGCGGTTTCAGGTAGCCTTTGGTTATCTGTTATCGGGTAAGCCCACGGTGAGGCTACCTGAAAACTATTTCTCCGCCTGATGTGGCAGGCAGGAACAGGCGCAAGCCACAGGTTTGTTTCCACTGCGCCGAAGTTGATGTTTTCAGGTAGCCTTTTAATGCGGCAGGCAGGAATCAAAGCCTGCCTAGCGGGTTTCAGGTAGCCTGATGGCCGCAGGCTGTTGGCGACAGAATGGATTTATTGCGCGAACCGGTTTGCACATTCTATTAGTGGTGGCTGTGTGGTTCTGCTTTTGTTGATTAGTCATTTTGTAGTCTCCGACTGAGATTGGATGGGATTAAAACTTTAATTGCAAAGGTAACCGTTCTCTGCTCAAACTCACTTTCCCCAGAAGGGCAGCGCATCCCCCTGCCCCAAGGGTTTGGATTCTGCTCAAATTTAGAATAG